>DAOTWI010000592.1:0-9737 GCA_034436075.1 Roseiflexus sp. | reverse complement strand
GCCCGGGCTGCCTGCGTGGCGAGCGCCTGCTCGAGTGCAGCGGTGCGTTCGGCGATGCGCTGCTCCAGCTGGCTATTGGTTTCCTCCAGCGCCTGCCGGGCGGCAGCGAGCTCTTCGGCACGGTGTGCAGCCTCCTGCAGTGCGCTCTTCAGGCTGCGGGTGTAGAGCGCCGTGAGACCAGCATAGGCGCTGAGCAGGATAACATACAGCGCAGTCGCGCTCCAGTCAGGCGGCGTCGCGATCAGTTCCAGACCGGCGAGGATGGTGATGGTGGAAGGGAGAGCCAGGGCCACGAGCAATCCGAACCACCATCCCACGGTAAAACCGCCGATCAGAATGATCAGACCGTAGATCAGCGGTGCACTCGCCGAACCTACGTTGTCACTGCCGCTCAGAGCGCTGATCCCGATCTGCTGGACGATCAGCGTAAGCGTCAGAAGGAACGCAGCGAAGCGCACCAGACCACGACGGCTCAACCAGAAGATCTGCAACAGGCACACCGTCGTGACCAGATAGTATGGCAAGACCTCGATCCAATCCGAATTCAAAAACAGTGTGGCCACTGCCGGAAAGAGCAGGACTGCAACCATTACCATCACCGGACGCCCCAATCGCTGTTGCTCCGGCGAGGTGGCGCGCCAGGGCTGTCGCCAGACGATCCAGGCGCCCAACAGCGCAACCTGCACGACGCGTAGCAGCATTGCGGTTATGGCTACGACGCCCTGGGGCAATTGCGCCAGCAGTGTTGGTAATGGGAAAATGACATAGACGAGGTTAGCGAACAAACCCACTCCGCCCCAGAGGGCGGTATGCCAGCGCCGGCTGCCTGGCGGAGTCGTCTGGACAGCGAAAAGAGTGCGGAGGCGATCTATAAAATGAAACATGGACACATCTTGACCTCTTGATGCTCTCACTGGCGTTGTGCCATGTCCTCGTGCGGCGGAACGGATGGGCGCGGAGCGCTGCAAGCCATTCCGCTGCACGAGGGTTTGCGCTCACGGCGTGTCAGGGTCACATACACGTGACACGTCGTGAGTATAGAGAGCAGCTATAACCAGCGTATTTACCATCGGACCCCTGGCACCCGCGCCGCCCAGCCTACCGCTCGATCAGGCGCCTGCGAACTGCTGATCCGCCGGGCATGAGCAGCAACGCTGCGCCAATGAGCCGGGCACAGCGCGTCTGTGGGATGTCTCGCTAGATGACACAACCGCTGATCTCTGCGCCCGCCTGCAGTGCGACTTCACGCCCGAGGAACGAGCGCAATACGGCATCTCCGATGAAGGACCGACGTGCCCGGCTCAGGGGCGATGATGGGTATGGAGGGACGACGCTGGCGTATGGAGCGCCGGGAGATGAGGAACCGCAGCGATCCTGACGTTCTTGTGTGCGGTACAACTCGCACTGCCTACTTGCTCACATTGATCGTGATAAACGCCTGCCGACATCGGACTGGCGCCTGCCGAAGCCGCCTCGCTTGGCTTCCTGGAATAATCGGGGCGATGCACTTCAACGATTGTCCGCGTTGCAGTCGTTAGGCGCAAGGTGACCTCTTCAGCCACAACTCCTTCGAAAAAGAACCTCGTGTAACAGGAGGGACTCTGCGACTCAGCGCATTCTTCAATGCGCATCGCGCCATCCGGCAGGTGCACTTCCAGCCTGAAGGGACCGGGCTCAGGATCGACCAGTTCGACGCTTAGCCCATCAAGGCATCCTACTGAAGGGCAGCCCGGCTCGAATGGAGCACAACCGACCATCAGCAGCAACGCCAGGAGCACGATCAACCGCACCACGCTCATCTTCTGCCTCCGCAGCGAAGGATGCACGAACCTGCTTGCCTGGTAGACGGCAGCAGGTCAACTATGGCTCTGGCAAAGCGGTTTGATCGGCACGTAGCGGTATATCGACGTGTTCTCCCGCCAACCCCATTCGCTCGAAGAGTTCTTCTGCCTTGAGCAGCGCTGCCCGGGCTGCGGCGCGATCGCCGTGATGCGAGTGGATGTGCGCCAGCGCCTGATGAATCCGCGCGCGCTGTTCCCAGTCGCGTTCGTGCATGGTTGCCTGGTTCTCTTCCAGGCGCTGCTTTGCCTGCTCAATCGCGCCCTGATCCAGATCGAGCATTGCCAGCTGCACCTGGTTTTGCCCGATCATGCGCTGATATCCGTGCGGGCGTGCCTGCGCCAGCGCAGCCTCGAACAATCCATAGGCCTCGGCGCGGCGCTCCTGCCGGGTGAGGCGGATCCCCAGCCAGTGATGGGCGCCGATCACCATGTGGTCCAGGAGACCCCACGCGCCTGCCTGATCGATGATGCGGCGCCAGTACTGTTCTGCCCGCCAGGAGTTACCCGGCGGTCAGAGCAGCAACCAGTTCATCGTGAAGAGATTGGCGAACAGGTCGGTTGCGCTGGTGTGCAGGCGTTCTATTGCCTGCACCAGCGTCTGCCCAATTGTTTTGACCAGACCAGGCGCCACTTTTTGGGAGATCCGTCACGCTGCCACGCCCTTGCAGCATTAACTTCAGTTGCTCGAACATGCCACCTCCTCACGCAACGTCACCGGGGCGGATGACGCTCATACAACACTGACGCACCGCTGATCACAGCATACCGTGGCAGGACGCGAATTTGTCACACATTGCTGCAAATTTTTTTGCAGGGCGTTCACGCCCGACCTGGTAGACTCTCAGGAGTAGCGGTTTTGGCGGTAAAGCGGACTTTTCGCGTTCCAACGGCTGAACGGCTGGCGCTGGCGCTGATAGTGGTCGAGAGCATCAGATGGGGGTTCAACGCGGGGGTGGCATTAAGATGCAATCCGAAAGCGCCCTTTCACTCCATTGCGGCGCTGTTACGCCCTGAGCGCATCGCCATGCAGTTTTGCCAAGCCGTCGCCCGTGAAACGCGCAGCCGTACTGTGCAGGAACTGCTCATGAACGACTACAGCGAAATCGTCAGACAATGAGCGCAAAAGAGTATTGAGGCGCCTGGAATGGACTTATGTCGGGCAACAGACCGGAAGGGCGCAGCCCGGAAGGACTGCTCAATATCGACATTAATCGTCGTCCCGCTTCGACTGGATCGCTGTGACATCACAGGCATGCACCGATTGGCGCATCGCTATTGGAATGCACAATGATCGAATCAGAGGAGTCGACTGGGCGACAAACTCAGACTTGGCAACAAAGCCATCAGCGCCGACCCTGGCGGCTGCAGCCCGATAATCGTCGAGATCGTCCAGTGCCAGGACAATCACGAAGGGTGCTCCAGCCAGCGCTTTGATGCGACGAACAAAAGATAGACCTCCTGAGTTGGGCAAATTGATGCTGAGTAAGAGCACATCAGGGCGGAGGGCGATGATCTGCTCGATAACATCGTTGCCTGACTGCGCGGAACCCACGACCACAATGTCGGGGTCGAGGTTCAAGAGCCTTCTGGCTGTCTCAATAAACGCCGGGCTGTCGTCGCCGATTAGCACACGGTACGCAGGCATCGAAACGCCTCTTGAAAGCGTGTAGTCGGGGTGGCTGCCGTTGTTTGCGATGCAAGACGTCAGGCACACACATTGAGCATACAGGAGACAGTAACATTGGTCTATCGGGAAAAACCTGAAACTGGCAGGAAGATAACCCTACATCGGTTGTGTACCGATGCACAATCAAACTCAGCGCTGATGGCATTGGTCATCCATCAGCGCTGGCTGGCACAGGCAGGAGCAGAATCTGCTGCGTCACTTGACGACCAGGACCGGGCACTTCGCTCGTTGTGTTACCGCTGCACTGACGCTCCCCTGGATCACGCCATCGCGCTCGCTTGTGCCACGAGCGCCGATGACAATCATATCGACTTTGCTCTGCTCGGCCGCCTGCAGAACAACATCGACAGCCGGTCCTTCACGCACAATCTGGTCTACATGCTCAACTCCAGCAGTGCGCAGGCTCTCAACCACATCAAAAACCAGCGAGTGTGCGTGGTGGAACAATGCGTCCATCGACTCCTGGACTGGTTCATCCGAGGCAGTAGGAGATGCTGTAAAAGCATGCACAACCGTCACTCGGGCTTGCTGATTGATTGCCAGGTACGCGGCATAATCTCTGGCCCGTGCAGATGATGCCGAGCCATCGACTCCCAGCAGAATGTGTTCAATCACTGGCGACTGGATCAGCGACCTCATAAGCAGCCTCCTCCTGAACCCATGACCCCTGGTCTGTCGGGATCAGTGCCACATAATCCTTCAGCGTACCGCCGTCGAAACAGCACTCGATGATCTGGCGACCGAGCGGGTCGAGATCCGGATCGAGAAAATCAGAGAGACATTTGCGGAAGAAATTGTACAGGATCGCCGCCCCCTGATCGTACGCTTCCGGCCCAACCTCCGGTTGGGTATCCACCTGAAGGAACCAGCGGGCAATAGACCGTCCCTCGACCGAGAGCTGAAAGAGCGCCCATCCTAACAATGGACTGCGAGAAGGTTGAACCTGCTCTGGAGTAAACTGGGCATTGCCACGTCGAGCCAGGTACTCGCGTGCGATCCACTGTGGCATAAATCCGACCTTCCAGGCGCCGACATGCTGATTCGGGCAAATGATGTAGCGCATCTGTGTATTTTCCCGAAACTGACTCAGCAGCAGGTTGGCCTGGTCTACCCGCCGTCCGGTTGCAAACGGCCAGTAGGAGCCGACTCCTTCACTACTCATGCCCTCCGTTTCGACAATGCTCGGATTGTCGTGACCGCGCGGCGCGACCAATCGCCATAACCATGCGAGCGCTGGCGGCAGGATATGAAACAGCCCAAGAATGCCATAGGTTGGGCGTTCGCGGGTGCATGGCGGGGTACGCACCCCAAAACTCCGAATATCAACCGTCACCGGACCATGCACGACATCCGGCACAACCCGGCGCGGCAGGATCACGCGCGGGTTGGGGCATGGTACGCCGGGTGCGTCCTGGATATGTTCCCAGATCAGTGCACGACTATTCGGGACAGCATCAATGTTCAGAAAGAGCAGCGGCTCGCTTGGCTGCGCTGTCAGACGCTCGAGATGAATGTCGGTGCCATAGCGCGTGATATGGTTGATCCGCACAAACCAGCCATCCTCGGCGTCAGCAAGGCGCAATTTGCCATGGTTGTTCTGAATCGACGGATGGCAAAGCGCCATATCATCCGTCACCGGGCGCAATCGGCAGGATCGCGGGATTTCGAGATACCGCCGCTCGCCGGTTACGACGTTCGTACCCAACAGGATACGGCCATCGGGGTCGCGATGAATGTGCTCCAGCATTTCGCTTTTGCCGCCGCCGCTTGCCCCCTCGTGCATGATGGTCACCACATTGTCGTAGGGCGTCACCACCTGAACCGTGGAGCAGTGGGCTGTCACCCAACCTTCGTAGACACCCTGGTTGATTAGAACGCCGTAGACCCCCTTCTTAGCGCTCGGTCCGGGGTAGAGATTGTAGGAGAACATCTCGTGCAGTCCATTGCACCGGTTGTGAACCACGATTTGCTTGCCGTTAAAGTGCGTGTGACGGAAGGGCGGCGCGACATAAATAATCGCTGTAGGATGGAAGTTCGGCGGAATATCGTCGTAGGCAGTGATTCCCTGCAACAATGCAAGTCCCAGAGCGAAAAAACCAGTATTGGCTGGTGCAATAACGATTGCATCCTGTCCCATGCCGCGCTGACCGGCAATGAAACCAAACATTGCCAGCGGCTGGGTCTTGAGCCATTCGAACGTCTCTTCGCGCAGCATGGCAAAGTCGTAGCCAAAGCGCTCTTTGAAGCGCGGTTTGTTCGTTGGCTGATCATCGGCAATGACCATACAATCCGGATCGCGGCGCCGCATATACGGTTCGAGATAGTTCGCTGAAACGCCATTGCGGACGCGAGCCACTGTCGCCTCAACGACTCTCCCCTTACCGGGCGTGTCGAATGCAACCTCGAAATAGTTGCTGTCAGCGCCGCCACAGGCAAGGTCGATTAGTTCCGACACCGTGCTGGCAATGGTAAGACTGGGGCACGCAGACAGCACTTCCGCTGCATCGGGCGGGGGATTGTATCGTCGCCAATTCATCTGGAAACCTCCTTGTAGCATAGGACTCTTCCCAGGTCTGGGACCGGTCGCAGCATCGATCGTGTCCAGCACACACAACAAAGCGCTGCCACATGCGCTGTGGCGCGCCTCGTTGCGCATCGTACAGGGCGACAGGCTTCCCAGACCGAGATGCTATTCGCGTCATAGCGTATACGATGCGCGCTGGAACAGGAATAGGGAAAAACCTGAGATTTGATACTGGAAAGACCTGATGTCTATGGTTCGGCAACCCTATTGGCGGCGCGGAGACGGTAAGATAAGCAGTAATTTATTCTGACGTCACCAATCCGACCCGAATAGCAAAGCGCACCAGTCCGGTGACATCATGGATGTCCAGACGTTCCATCAATTGCGTGCGGTGGGCTTCAGCCGTCTTCACGCTGATATTCAACAACTGCGCAATTTCTTTGATGGTGCGCCCCTCGGCGATCAGTTGCAACACTTCCCGCTGGCGCGCCGTCAGGGCATCCAGCATGCTGCCGCTCTGTCCGACCAGCTGGATGTAATCCCGGAGGACTTGCTTCGAGATCAACGGGCTGAGATACGTCTCACCTCGTACCGCCGCCTGAATGGCAAGCTGTAACTCGGCGGTCGCGGCATCTTTCAGAAGGTAGCCGACGGCGCCGGCGCGTAATGCCTGAATGACATACTCTTCATTCGTGTACATTGAGAGGATAACCACGCGAACATTAGGAAAGTCGCGCGTAATGCGCGCAGTCGCTTCAAGCCCGTTCAACCCGGGCATTTTGACATCCATCAGCACCACGTCTGGCTGCAGTTGTCCTATCAGGCGCACAGCCTCACGACCATCGCCGACATCGGCCACTACTTCGCAATCGTCGATCTTCTCAAGGAGCGAACGAAAACCTGCGCGAACCAGTGCGTGATCGTCGGCAATCAAAATCCGAACAGGCGCCATACGAGCGTGATCCTTTCGTCATCATTGCATCATCGGCAACAGCTGCAGCGGAAAGCGTGCACACAGATGCGTCCCCTGTCCAGGAGAGGACACAATTGTCAGGCGCCCGCCAACAATTCTCACGCGCTCGTACATTCCCAGAATACCGAAACTTCCTCCGAGCGATGCACGGGACTGAGCCTGAGAAACATCGAACCCAACCCCATCATCCCGGATCGTCAACGAAAGCTCATTGTCATCGACGACCCGCAACTCAAACCAGACCTCGTGCGCACGTGCGTGCCGCACGACGTTCGTCAGCGCCTCCTGAGCGATGCGAAAGCAGCTTGTTTCAAGGGTAGGCGTCAGGCGCCCATCCAGTTCGTCGACACTGAAATGCAACGCAAAGCCGGCAATGCGCGCCTGACGCGCCACATACCAGCGGAGAGCGGCAACAAGTCCTAAATCGTCAAGCAACGATGGACGCAGATCGAGCGAGAGATTGCGCACCTGCTCCAACGCGCGTTCGGCGGTTGCGATGCACTCGTTCAGGTGCATCGCGATCTCAGCGCCGCTGGCGTATCGCCTGGCTGCTTGCAGGTTCATCTTCACCAGGGTGAGCGCCTGGCCAATCTCATCGTGCAGTTCACGGGCAATCGTGCGTCGTTCAGTTTCCTGCACCTCGATGAGTCGATGGGAAAGCCCCTGCAACTGATTGCGACTGCGTTGCACCTCTTCGAAGAGTCTGGCGTGCTGAAGGGCGACTGCCAGTTGATCGGCGACCTGGCGAACGATATCGAGATGCCCGTTTTCTCTTGCCCGCGAGTCATCGCTTGCCAGCGCCAGCTCACCAATCAAGACGTCGTGCGCCACAAGCGGGGCGACAATCAACCAGCGCAGACCGGCCGCGCGAAACGGTAGAAATACCGGCGCCAGCGTGTTCTGATCGTCCAGACCTAGAACGGTCACCCTTTCTTCCTGAGGCAGATCAGCCAGTGACAAGCTCGCGACATTGTCTGTACACAGGTCTAGCGAGGTCTTGAGGGCATCGTCCATATCGCAGATCGCCAGCGACGCCGTGGCGTCGCGCTCAGAAATGCTGATCACATGGGCATAACGACAGGGCACAAGCCGGCGAATCTGGTGAAGAGTCGCCTGCGCGATCGCCCGGGGCGACTGCGCAACGAGAATAGCTCGACTGATCTCATATAGCACATGCAATTGGTGCGCATACCGACGAAGCGCCTCCTCCGTCCGACGTCGCTCTGTGCTGTCGTGGATCACTTCAGCGAAGCCACACAACCGATGCTGCTCGTCGCGTATCGCAGCCACAATCACTTTCGCCCAGAAGTGCGCGCCATCCTTTCGCACTCGCCAACCCTCGTCCTCATAACGACCGTTTGCTGTCGCGGTGCGGAGCGTATGATCCGGCTTTCCGGCAGCCGTATCCTCGTGGGTGAAGAAGCAGACGAAGCGTCGCCCGATAATCTCATGAGCCTGGTAGCCTGTCAGTCGCTCAGCGCCGGCGTTCCAGCTCACGATATGTCCGTCCGGGTCGAGCGTGTAGCTGGCATAATCCTGGAGTCCATCAATCAACAGACGATACTGCTCCTCTGCCTGGCGCAGCCCGGTTTCGGCATGTTTCCGCTCACTCGTGTCATAGAGAATCACAGTGAAGAAGGTTCGTCCATCGCGAGCAAGTTCGACAATCGCAGCCTCAGCGAGAAATTCGCTGCCATCTTTTCGGCGCCCCAGAACTTCGCACTGCCGTTCTGTGATAGACGGTCGAGACGACTCTGCAGCGAAGTCCGTGATATGATGCCAGCATATTTCGACAGCATGATTGGGAAGGAGCAGATCAAGCGGCTGCCCGATCGCCTCGTGCAGAGGATAGCCAAAAATACGCGAGGCGCTCCGGTTGAATGCAACGACGCGTCGGGATTCGTCGATAATGATAATCGCGTCGGTTGTCAGATCAAGAATATTCTCGAGCGGTAATTGGTGAAGGAAATGATCCAACATGGGCGTCTCTCGTCTATCCGAGTCGTTCTAAAGACAAGACATTATGTCTGGATGCATTCACCCGTTCATGTGTGACACTACATTATAGCAGAGTCGCTCCATTCTGGCTTCGGACGTTCCGCAGCAAGGTTGTCAGACAACGAGTGCAAAAGAGCAATGAGGCCCTTGATGCAGCGCAGGAACGCCGACATGGTGTGCAAAAGCAGCCGCCAAAAAGAGGGTTCAGCCAGGAGAGCCTGCCATCATCACCGAGCACTACAGGTTGAGTCTGGTTCGCGTTCTTCTGGAGCGCTGCCCGAACCTCGTCATTCTCGCTGTCGACCTGCGGTCTCTCGGACTGCGCGCCGAGCAGCGCCGGACCCTCGGACCGCTTGCTACGCCTCCGCTCGGTGATACGTCGGTCTTGCGCGTAGGCGCGTATCCGGCTATGGCGCTCTTTGTTGCACGAGCGAGGGCAGGTCTTCCCGACTTTCAATTGACGGATGAGAACGCAGCGCTGGTCGTCTCGATCTGCCGCCGAACGGCGGGACTTCCGCTGGCGGCAGAACTGGCGGCGGCACGGGTGGGCGCGCTCTCCATCGAGCAGAACGATCAGCGCCTCGCTGTCGCAGCCTGGGCAACGACGACGCGATCGCCGTCTCGCTCAACCACATGGGTCTGGTGCACTTCGATTGCGCCGACTATGCCGCCGCTGCGGAGCGCTTTGAGGCTGCGGCAGCATCAGCGGCTCCC
>DAOTWI010000591.1:0-3728 GCA_034436075.1 Roseiflexus sp. | reverse complement strand
TCAGTTCTCAGTTCTCAGTTCTCAGTTCTCAGTTCTCAGTTCTCAGTTCTCAGTTCTCAGTTCTCAGTTCTCGCATCTCCTACCCACAAACGCCAATGGTGATGTACAATACAGGCGTATGGACGAACATCAGCGACAACCACGGATCAACTGGGGATCGATCATTGGCTGGCTCATCTTCTTTGCGGTGATCGCCGGCGGTCCGCTGCTGAACACATTGCGGAACGCGCTCGGCGGCGCCGTGCCCATCTCTCCAAACCTGCTCCCATTCATCATTCTGGGGCTGGTCATTCTGGGGGCGCTGGTGTCGATCATTCGCGGGATTGCGCGCAGAAGCGAGAGCAACTCGACGATCACTCATTCGGCGTCGCTGCCCGGAACGGTGAACTCGCCATTCCCTTCAACCTTTGACGACGATGTGCGTCTGCCTCAATCGGTGCGTTCGCCATTTCCATCATCGTCTCAGCCATCGACCTACCAGGACGTTCTGAGCCAGCCCCGATCGGTGCGTCCGCCGTTTCCGTCGTCGATGCCTGATCTGGAATGGTACAACGTCCCGGTTCGTCGCATGTCATCGCCTGACCAGCAGATGCTTCCTTCTGCACCGCGCTTTGATCCGATCATCAGTCCGCTGGGCGCGGTCATCGGCATTGCCGGGCTGATCGCGCTGGCCGGGATCGCGCTGTATGTGTTCGGCGTCGTACCGTAGCGATATGAACGAGTACGATGCCATTGCCCGATTTTACGACGCCGATCACAGCGGTTTTGCCGATGATCTCCCCTTCTACCGCGAACTGGCGCGCCGCACCGGCGGGCGCGTTCTTGATGTGATGTGCGGCAGCGGGCGCCTGACAGTCCCGCTGGCGCAGGCTGGCCTCCGGGTTACCGGCATCGACTCGTCGGCAGCCATGATCGAGCGAGCGCGGATGCGCATTGCTGCGGCAGGCGTCGCTGCGCGTGCGACCCTGTATCACCAGGATGTGCGATCCGCCGCGCCTCCAGGTCCTTACAACCTGGCAATCGTTGCGCTCAACAGTTTCATGCACCTGACGACCGTTGAGGATCAACTGGCTGCGCTGGCGCACATCTCTCATGCCCTCAACCCCGATGGACTGCTGGCAATCGATGTGTTCAATCCGCACGCGCGCAATCTCGCCGACTGCGATGGGGAACTGGCGCTGGATCGCACCTTTCGTCTGGACGATGATCTGCTCGTGTGCAAGTTTGTGGCGCAACGAGCGGATCTGGCGCAACAGATCAATCATGTCACGTTTGTGTACGATGAACTCGACGGAAAGGGCGGAGTGCGTCGCACGGTGCACACAATGGCATTACGCTGGTTCTACCGGTATGAACTCGAACACCTGCTGGAACGCGCCGGATTCGCTGTCGAGGCGGTCTATGGGTCGTATGACCTCGACCCGTTCCTGGCAGGCAGCGACATTATGCTGGCAGTCGCGCGCCGGCGAGAGTGAGGATGAAGACAGGCGCGAGGCAAGAGGCGCGAGGCGCGAGGCGCGAGGCAAGAGGCAAAAGGGGCGCAAAGGGTTGCAGGTGGGTAGGCGGGCAGGTGTTTCTACCCCTAACCGCTAAACCGGTTCTCGGTTCTCCGTTCTCAGTTCCTGGTTCTTGGTTCTCGTAACCCCCACTCCCCCCCACTCCCTACTCCCTGCTCCCCTGTCCAATCATGTCGAGGAACGCCGCAACCACCTGCGGATCGAAATGCGTGCCAGCGAGTGAGCGGAGGTAGGCGATTGTCTGTTCTTCCGTCCAGGCGGAACGGTACGGCCGGTCGGATCGAAGCGCGTCCCACACATCCACGACGGCGAAGATGCGTGCAGCCAGCGGGATTTGCTCACCGCGCAGCCCTCGTGGATACCCGCTGCCGTCCCAGCGTTCGTGATGGGCGTAGGGAATATCGAGCGCCGATTGCAGAAAGGGAATTGCAGAGAGCCAGCGAAACGCATAGACCGGATGCTGGCGCATCACCGCCCATTCATCGACGCTGAGGGGACCCGGTTTGAGCAGAATATGATCGGGCACGCCCATCTTGCCGATATCGTGGAGCAGGGCGCCGCGCCGGATGTGCTCCATCTGGCTTTCGGGCACGCCCATCTGGCGCGCCAGCCGCAGGGTCAGTTCCGTCACGCGCTCACTGTGCCCCTCGGTTTCGTGATCGCGCAAGTCCAGCGCACGCGACCAACCCGCAATCGTGGCATCATACGATTGCTTCAATTCCGTATGGGCGCGTTGCAGCGCCTCGAACAACGCCGATGTGTCGATAGCGATGGCTGCCTGCATTGCCAGCGCCTCGAGAAACGTCCACCAGTGCTCATCGGGCGTAAACGATGCACGCTGCAAGATTTCGAGCACGCCTTTGATCTCGCCGCGCGCCTGCAACGGCACGGCGAAGTACGTCGTAAACCCGGCAGCCAGCGCCTGATCGCGCGGGCTGATCAGCATCTCTTTGGGGAACGTCGCGAGCGAGACCGTCTGATGTGAGCGAAACGCCATGCCTGCCAGCCCTTCCTGCGAGCAGATCGACGCTTCGGCAAGATCGCGTGGCAGACCACGACTGCAAGCCGTTTCGAGCATCGAGGTGCGTGGGTTGAACAATAACACGCTCGCAGCATCGACATGCAACTCCTCGATCAGGCGGTCGATCAGGATCGACAGCGTCGCCTGAAGTTCCAGGCTCGCCGTGATCGCAACTCCAATGGTATGCAGACTGGTCAGCCGGCTGATCTGGCGATAGATCTGCGATTCGGCGCGTTTGCGTTCCGAAATGTCGCGGATGATCACCTGCGCGAAGGCGCCGCTCTGGTCACGAAATCGTCCCAGGCTGATTTCGGCGGGGATCGCATGCCCATTGACCGTGACCAGGTCGAGTTCCATGCGGACAACCTGCTGCGCCTGCTGTGCCAGCGCCCGCATCCCTGCCTGATACCGGTCAACGGCGACCATGTGCAGATAGTTGAGCAGCGTATCACCCAGGAGATGCTCGGCGGATGGCGCTTCGAGCAGGGTGATGAGCGCCGGGTTCACCAGCAACAAACGGCTGTCCTCATTGATAATGGCAATGCCTTCGGGGGAAAGTTCGATCAATCGCTGGAACCGCTCCTGCTCCGCCAGCAAACGGCGATAGCGGTTGAGGCGCGTGATGGTGCGCACGTGCGCCAGCAGTTCCGCCATATCGAACGGCTTGGTAATGAACCCATCGGCGCCCGCGCTCAACCCCTGCACGCGCGACTGCTGATCTCCCAGCGACGTGATCAGCAGAATGGGGATCTCGCGCAGCCGTGCGTGATTGCGTAATTGCCGGCAGACCTCGAAACCATCGAGTTCGGGCATCAATACATCTAGCAGGAGCAAATCCGGCGTATACTCAATCGACTGTCGCAGCGCCTCGGCGCCATTCTGCGCCATCAACACACGATGGCCTTCGCGCGTCAGCAAGCGCTGCAGCACTAACCGCGCACCTGGATCATCGTCGGCGATCAGGATTGTACTGGCAGCATCCATACGCACAATTGCATGCCCATTCCATATCACGTCATGTCCGGGAGGATCGTGATCGTCAGATCACACTGCCGAACCCTTGCAAAAATGTCATCTTACGGACGATAATGGTACAATCCATGTTACATAGCCTTGTTATTATACACCGAGATGCGCTTGAATCCGACAAAATCATTGATTAAGTGAAGCAATTGCGCTATGATACCAGT
>DAOTWI010000590.1:0-2875 GCA_034436075.1 Roseiflexus sp. | reverse complement strand
GCCGCAATCGTGGCGCGCCAGATCGCTTTCGTGTCGCCCCAGCCGTGCAACAGCACGACGGATCGCTCGCCCGATCCGGCGACGCTGTAGCCGAGGCGGCTGATGTGACAAAATGCTTCCGTCGGTGAAATGGATGACGTGGCGATCATTGGAGTCGGCGGTATCAGTTTCAGTCACATGATACCACACTCTGAGAATGAGGAGCGGGGCGTTTTCACCAGGTTCGCGCCGCCAGCCAGGCGGCGCTGCACTCATCCGGCTGGCAAGGGCATGAACCTGGTGCAGCGTGATCCCTGCCTGCTAACTCCGTTGTTTGAGCAACTGCTCCAGGCGGGCGAGGGTATCGCGCAGATCACGCGGACCGGGGCGGACATTGACATTGTGAGCGACGGTCGCCAATCGTTCGGCGGCATGCTGGCGTTGCAGGGTGATGCCGTGGCGGGCGAAGATATTGCGGTAACTCTCGTACCGCTCGCTCAGGAAGGCAGCGACCGTCTCGAAACCGTGCCGCGCCACCTCGGTGCGGCTGGAGTAGCGCATCGGCATCTCAGAGAACATGCGCACATCGTCGCGCGCCGGTTCGATCAGAATGATGTCCACATCGGGGTGGCGGCGGTGGATCTGCTTCAGGTGATAGTGCAGCGCCGAGTGGAACAGGGTGCGAAAGACCTGATTGACAATCCCTGGCGCTCCCATATCACGAATGTGAATCGAGTCGTCATTGGCTTCTTCGAGATCGTAGGGAACCAGCGGATTGACGCACACAATCAGGCGCGCGCCGCGTTCAATCGCCAGATCAAGGCTGGCATTGCCGCGCACCCCGCCATCCACATAATCGCGATCACCGATCCGCACCGGGCGATACACCATGGGCATCGCCGACGACGCGGCGACCGCTTGTGAAATGGGCACATCATCATAGGGCGGAACACCGAACACCACCCGTGCGCCGGTATCCAGGTCGGTCGCAATAATGACCAGTTCGCGGGACAGGTTGCGGAAGTCGTTGGTTCTTCCATCGCGCGACAGCACCGCGCTGAGGTAACGGTCGAGCGAGCCGATATCGTACAAGCCGCCCGGCAGCGCCAGGGCGAACGCCTCGATCAGATCGAGGAGCGAGAGGTGTTTCCGCGAAAAGATGAGCGCCTGGATCGCGCGCAGCGCCACATTTGGCAGGTGCATGCCCTGCGACAGAATGTCGCGCCCATTGAGCGTGAACAGATCGCCCATATTGAGCGGTGCGACGCCATCGAGCGGCGCCTCGAGATGGCGCATCAGATCACGCGGCGTCAACCCATTAACCAGGCAGGCGGCCACCAGGGCGCCGGCGCTGGTGCCGATAAACACATCGAAATCATTGACGCTGAAGTCGTAGAGCAGGTCGTCGAGCGCGCGGAGCGCGCCAATTTCGTAGGCTGCGCCGGTCACCCCGCCGCCAGCCAGAACCAGCGCCGCTTTGCTCCGTCGCGATGTGACGCCACTGTCGCTCATAGCTTCTCCTATGCGTGCGGCAGCAACGACCGCAGCGTGATCATCGGATACACAGGCATCCATTCCAACACGAATGACACAGCGCCTTCCCTGAATGCTGGAACGCGCTGCCCCCTCCCACAGATCACATCATCCACAGAAGAGCCTGTCCAACCGATTTGATTAATGTTTCCGTTGCGCGAGGAGTTGCTCAACAAGTTTCGTCAACGCATCGACCTGCTCGTGGAGCCGGTCGACGTCGCTCTTGCTTGGCAGACCAGGCGCCGTTGCCGAGTCGTATGCGTCTACCAGCAAGGTGCGCAGGCGTTGCACTTCATCGTCGTTGAGCCTGCCCGTTTCGCGGAGATGCGCCAGACGACGTTCGATTTCGGCATTGACAAGCCCAATGCCGCCGAATGCTCCCAGGAGTGAGCGTTGCAGCCCGCTCAACGTCCCTTCACCAGCGCGGATCAGGCTGGTCAGCAGCGATGTCGGCAATCGCCCCTGGTCGCCCTGGGTATGCAACGCGACCTGCGCCAGAATCTGCGCTGTGATGTCCTCACCGGTCTCATTGTCGATCACCCGGACCTGCTCCCCCGCCTGCACCAGTGCAGCAATGCCATCGAGCGTAATGTACTGTTTGCGGTCGATGTGGTACAGTTTGCGGTTGGCGTACTTTTTGATGGTTTGCATGGGCGCTCTCCGGATCACACATTGCTATTATAACACACTGCGTCACGAACGTGGTATGCACGTCAGTCATGTTCAACTCGCTTAATGATCACCAGCGTGACATCGTCGTAGAGCGGTCCTTCAGCGTGACGACCAAGTGCGCCCGTGATGGCTTCGAGAACGGTTTGGGCGCTTCCGGCGCGCACCGCCATTACCGTCTCGATCAGTCGTTCGACTCCAAACGGTTCTTCTGCGGCATTGATCGCTTCGGTCACGCCGTCGGTGTAGCAAACGACGACATCGCCGTTGGCGATGCACACTTCACGTTCCGCTAATGTTATTTCTTCAAGCACGCCAAGCGCAATACCAGGGGTGTGCAACGTTTCGACCGCGCCATCGGCGCGAAACAGGAGCGGCGGGTTATGCCCGGCGCAGCAGTAACGCATGCGCCCGGTGTGCGGCTCAATCATTCCGTAGAAGACCGTGACGAACATCCCGGCTTCAGTATCGCGGGTAATCCAGCGATTGGCGCGGGTCAACGCCATTGCCGGCGGCGACCCATCGAGCGCGGCGGCGCGCACCAAGCTGCGCGCCAGCGCCATGAACAGCGCCGCAGGCACGCCTTTGTCGCTCACATCGGCAATGACGAACCCCATCGGCTGGCAGACGAGACCATCATCGGCTGACCGATCATCGTGCGTGTCGAACGTTGGCGGCATGGGCAGATACCAGT
>DAOTWI010000589.1:0-4750 GCA_034436075.1 Roseiflexus sp. | reverse complement strand
GCAACCCTCGCCGCGCTGCGCGCCGCCGGTCTTGTGGCGCTGCGCTACGTCGCCGCCGATGGCGGCTCGCCCGCCTACCCGGAAAACCCGAACGGCTCCGTGGATCATATCGCCGGAATCTGTAACCCTGGCGGCAATGTGCTGGGACTGATGCCGCACCCGGAAAATGCGACGCTGCCGCACCAGCATCCGCGCTGGACGCGCGAGCCGCTGCGGAACGAAGGGGATGGGTTGATCATCTTTCGGAATGCGATCCGGTATGCGCGAGGGATGTGATCGCGGGGAGGCGCGGGGCAAGAGGTGCGAGGCAAGAGGCGCGAGGCAAGAGGCGCGAGGCAAGAGGTGCGGGGCAAGAGGCACGAGGCAAGAGGCGAGAGGCGAGAGACGAGAGGCACGAGGCACGAGGCACGAGGCACGAGGCAAGAGGCGAGAGGCACGAGGTACGAGGCACGAGGCAGGGACCGCTGGCAGAGCCGCTTCGTGCCCTTCGTGCCCTTTGTGGATCACAGGAACGAGGCGCGAGGCAAGAGGCAAGAGGCAAGAGGCAAGAGGCAAGAGGCGAGAGGCGAGAGGCGAGGGGCGCGAGGCACGAGGCAAGAGACGAGAGGCACGAGGTACGAGGCACGAGGCACGAGGCAGGGACCGCTGGCAGAGCCGCTTCGTGCCCTTCGTGCCCTTCGTGGATCACAGGAACGAGGCGCGAGGTCAGAGGATCGAGCGAAGAGATGACCTCTGTCCGGTCTTATGCCGCTAGCGCCGGCTCAGAGCGGAGTACGAGCAATTGTTCCGTATGGAGCGCACGCAGAGCATAGGTTTGCCACTCACCGGAACCACCGTCGCCGGGCTTCCTCGAAGAAACCTTCGGCGCGCAGGGCGTCGAGCGCCTGATTGACCGCTTCGTGCAGGCGATACGCTTCCGGCGCAACCGCAATGACATACGGCTCGAAGGTCAGCGCCTGCGCGACGCGTAACTCTGGCGCGCGCGCGATAGCAATCAGCGCCGCCGGATGATCGACGATCACCGCATCCACCTCGCCACGCTCCAGCGCCGCCAGCGCCTCGTCGGGGGCGTCGTAATCCGGGCGCAGCGTGAACGTTGCTCCCTCCATCAGGCGGCGCCGCGCCAGCGTATCGGCGTCGGAACCGAGCGCCACCCCAACCACGCGACCGGCAAGGTCTGCTTCCGCGGCGATAGGCGAGTCGGATCGGACGACCAGCATCTGCCCGGCATCGAAGTAGAATTGCGAGAAGCGGGCGCGCCAGCCAAACTCCGGGGCGTAGGGCAGGGCGGAGATCGCCACATCGGCGCGCCGCGCTGCAAGGTCGTCGTAGATCGCGTCCAGCCCGGTGGGAACAAATTCGACCTGCACGCCAAGACGCGATGCAATCGCGCGCGCCAGATCGATGTCGTATCCGGCGGGTTGCCCATCCTCCATCCAGGTGAATGGGTAGAACCCAAGATCGACCGCCACCCGCAGGACGCGGCGTTGCTGCACCCCAGCCCACACCGGGTCGAGTCCCTGCCCGGCGACGTTCAACCCCGTTTGGGCGCTCACTGCAAGCGCCGCGTACCCAACGGCAATCAGCAGCGCCGCCCCGTCGAGCCAGCGCCGTCCGGCGCGTTGCCGCCATCGCATCCGAAGTATCGCTCTCATCGTATCTTCATACAGATGTCTTGATCACTGGTCTGTATTCAAGTATACTTTAACCAATCGCGATAGCAACCCTTCATACCTGCGGTTTTTCTCCCGGTGGCTCTGTCTCTTCATACCAGTAACCCGACGACATCAACCGTCGATGGATGAGTGTTAATTTCAGGGAATGTGGTGATACCTATGCAGGACCCGCGTCATATGTCGCAACCCCCGGTTCAGCAGGCGGCGCCCCCGCCGCCGTACCCTGTCCAGTCGCCGTATCCGTACTATACGCCACAGCCGCGCGTTGGCGCCGCTGGTCGTTTCGCCAGGTTAATGCGGTTGCTCTTGCGGCGCGTGCTCTACAACCTGGTGCTGCTGGGGCGTGCAATGCGACCCTTCGCCTTGACTCTGGCGGTCGCCTTTGTGCTGTTGGGTGTCATCGGCTGGATGAGCTGGCAACTCTGGGGACCGAAGCCGGACGGTCCGGCGTTCACCCGCGCCGACTCGATCCCGCCCGCGCCGGCGGTGCTCAACTATCTGCAAGGGCGCAAGACCTTCAATGCCGATATGATGTGGGACTCGTTCAGCGCCGAGTATCAGACATCGCGGCTCAACGTTGGCGCAACGAAAGCAACCCTGCAATCACAAGCCAATATCGAGAAGAATATGGGTCTGGTGTACAACCGCTACGATTACATCGGCGGCATCTCGCTCGACGATGGCGGCTCGATGTATTTCTACGCGGTGCAGGTGTCGCTTCAGAGCCAGAGCGCCAGAGTGCCGATGGTCATTACTGCCAACTCGGATGGCAAGATTATCAATATCATCTCGCCGCTTGATCGGCTGTCGCAGAATAACTGAATCGCCTTCACGTCTGGTGGGAGTGGCGCACACGCGCCTGAGATGAGGAGTTGAAGCATGGCTCTCGAACCATACCGCCCCAGCGTCGACCCGCGCTACCGCGATGAACTTGATCGTGAACTCGATCAGAAGATCGATCAGGCGTTTCATCGCTGGCCCTGGAAGGTGCGACGCTTCATCTGGCGCGTGTTGATCGCCGTCGTTGCTGTCTGGCTGGTGATCAATCTGGTACCGCGCGCCTTCGAGTTCGTGATGACGAATGACATGGGCGCTGCGATCATTCAGGTGCTGCTGATCGGCGCCTACCTGTTCTTCTTCATCGGCTTCCAGTTCTTCCTCATGTTCTATTTCATGGGGCGCACCCGCATCTACTGGCTCAAGCCAGGCGAAACGGGCATCGGCTTCAAGGATTACAAGGGCAACCCGGAGGTGCTCGAAGCGGCGCGCCGGATTGTGACGCTGCTCAAGGGCGCCAAGGAGTTCAAAGAGATGGGTGGCGAAGTCACCCGCGGCGTGCTCCTGATCGGTCCGCCAGGAACCGGGAAAAGCTACATGGCGCAGGCAGTGGCGACTGAAGCAGGCGTGCCGTTTGGCTATCTGAGCGCTCCGTCGTTGACATCCGCCTGGATGGGTATGGGCAACATGAAGGTCATGCTGCTCTACCGCAAGGCGCGCAAACTGGCGCGCGAGTATGGCGCATGCATCCTCTTCATCGACGAAATCGACGCGATCGGCATGGCGCGCAGCGCGAACCTCGCGGGTCAGGGCGCAATGGGGATGTCCCCCGATCCGAACCACGGCGGGCGCGCCAATGTGGTGATGGGCATGGGTATGGGCATGGGCGCTGGCAGCGGTCTGCTCAATGAGCTGCTCATCCAGATGGACCCGCCGCCTCACGAGCAGTCGCTCAGCGGAAAAATCCTGCGCTTCTTCGGTCTGCGCCGCAAGAAGGCGGAGATGCCGCCGGTGCTGACGATGGCAGCGACGAACCTGGCGGAAACGCTCGACGCGGCGCTGCTGCGACCTGGACGCTTCGACCGCAAGATTGCCGTTGACCTGCCTGACGCCGATGGGCGCAAGGAGATCATCGAATACTACCTGGCAAAGGTCAAGCACGAACCAATGCCGATTGATCGCATGGTTTCCGATACGATCGGGTACTCTCCGGTGGCGATCAAGTTCGTGATCAACGAGGCGGTCATTCACGCGCATTTCGATGGTCGCTCGTCGATCAACTACTGGGACTTCACCCGCGCGCGCGAGACGCACGAGTGGGGGTTGCGCCAGCCGATCCGCAATATGTCGTATGAAGAGCGTCGTCGCCTTGCATACCACGAGGCGGGGCACGCTTATGCCGCCGTCAAACTGCTGCGCAAAGAGCGCCTGACGAAGGTGACAATCGTGCGCCACGGCTCGGCGCTTGGGTTCGCCGCCTGGAAGCCGGAAGAGGAGATTCATACCCGCACGAAGGACGAACTGCTCGACCGGATCAAGATTGCGCTCGCCAGCCGCGCCGCTGAGGAGGTCTTCCTCGATATCCAGATGAGCGGCGTCACTGGCGACCTCCAGAGCGCCACCGGTCTGGCGACGTTCATGGTCGGCGCGTATGGCATGGACAACACCCTCTACTCGCACCTGACCTTCGGGATGCAGGGGTTGGCAAGCCCGGACATCAAGATGCGCGTCGAGGCGATCCTGAACGAGCAGTATCGCCTAGTGAAAACGCTGATCGAAAGCAACAAAGAAGCGGTTATCGCCATCGCTGAGGCGCTGATCCTGCGCAACGAACTGACCGACATCGATGTGAACGAAATCCTGGCGCGCGTCGAGGCGGAGCATCCATTCACCGATCCGCGCACCGTGCAGCGCCAGCAGTTCGGGTTTGTCACCACCCGCGCGCTGCCGGAACCGGTCAGCGTCAGCCGCCGCTACACCAGTACGCGCCGCCCCGCCGACACAGTCAATGTGCCCGCTGCCACCCAACCAACCTCTTCCCAGCAGCCGCAGGCATCGGCGGAACAGGGTGAAGAGCAGTCGTAACCGCCAAGACCCTTGAGGTCGAGCAACATCCCTGAAGTGGACGCAGATCCTTCCGTTCGCAACGTTCAACAGCGGAAACCGAATCCATGACGGAGACCTCAAGGGTCGGCGACATTCTTCCATCTGCGACGTTACAATCTTTCCTTTCACCATGTACAGGTGCGCCGCCTTCCCCCGTTCCACCGGGAACGGGCGCATCCTCATCCCCGGGC
>DAOTWI010000588.1:0-5859 GCA_034436075.1 Roseiflexus sp. | reverse complement strand
GCGCGGCGGCGGGGATCGCGAGCAGCACCGCGCCCTGCATCGCAGGCAGCAACCCCACCGTATCCGCCAACGCCCCAACCAGTGCGGTGCCGATACCGCCGGTCGCAAAGGTGAACCCCAGGATCAGCCCGGCGGCGAACCCCTGGCGTACTGGCAGCAACCGCTGCGCATGCACCACCAGCACGCTATGCTGCCCGCCGATGACCATCCCGGCGACGCCGCAGGCGATGAAGGCCGTCAGCGGCGAAGGAGACCAGAGGCAGATCAGCCCGGCGGGAACGCTGATCAACAGGGGCCAGATCGTCGCGGCGCGCATGCCAAAGCGGTCGGCAATGTCACCGGCGATGATGTTGCCGATGGCGGCAGTGAACATGAAGATGCCCGCGATTGCGCCATACGCGACCGGTTCCCAGCCGCGATCGGCGAAGAGTTTCGGCAGGAACGACATAAACACCGACTGGATCGACGAACGGAGCGCCACCAGGACGATAAACGCCGCCAGGATCGCCACTCCAACGCGGATGGCCGCGTGCGCCGCGCGCGCCGTTCCCCCCACCGGTATCACCGGTCGCGGCGCAGCAAAGAGGAACACGGCAGGAACGAGCGCCAGCGCCGTCAGCGCCAGGATCGCATACGCGCCATTCGCAGCGCCGAGCAATGCGCCTCCCAGCAGCGGACCGAGCGATAATCCGAGTTGCCCGCTGAAGAAGAAGATTGCAGTCGCACTTGCAGCGCGCGCCGGCGCGGACGCTGCCGCGCTTGCGGTGCCAATCGGGTGGAAGAGACCCGACCCCAGCGCCATTAAGCCAACCAGCAGCACAATCAGCGTCCAGTTTGTTGAAAGGGCAATCGCCGCCAGGCAGGCTGCCATCCACGCAGTGCCAGCGCCAGCCAGCGCCGCCGGGCGATTGCTGGAGCGATCCGCCAGCCAGCCGAAGAGCGGTTGCGAGAGCGAGCCAGCGAAAATGTGCAGCGTGAGCGCAAAACCGATCTGCGCATTTGTAAGCTTCAGCGGCATCGCCAGCGCCGCCAGCAGTACGGGAACGACGCTGTTGAGCACATCAACGGCAAAATGACCGGCGCTGATCGAGAGCAGGAGACGATTCTTAAGCACGGCGGAGTCCTTGAGCAGAGTTACGATAAACCCACGGGTTGGTACGGATGCATGATTATACCGGATCGCGGCAATTCGGGCGAGGGGAGACGAGACCGCGAGCACGATCTGGAATGGGACGCGGATTCGCACGGGTGCAACGGATGGGCGCAGGTCAGGGGAAGCACTGATCATCTGTGGGCATCCGTCCCGACCCGTGGCGATCCGCGCCCTCCCAACCCACGACGTCTGACCCGCTCGCTTCTCTGGCAGAAAGGCGCTCCGCATGCAGAGCGACTGGCGTTGGCTTCGACAGGTTCAGCCAACGCCGATCACGAAGCGGTCAATGTGCGCGAGATTGTTCCATGTCAGGATGATCGTCCCATCAGGTCGCAGCTCCCGGTTCCCGGTTCTCAACATCGCCAAAGATTCAGGTATAATGATCTTGCACCCAGAGCAACGGCAAATATGCACAGGAGCAGAAAGGAGTTTCCCAATGGCGGCGAAGAACATCTTGATGCTCGTCGGCGATTACGTTGAGGACTACGAGGTGATGGTGCCATTCCAGGCGCTGCTGGCGGTTGGTCACAACGTCCACGCGGTCTGCCCGGATAAGAAGGCAGGCGACAAGGTGCGCACGGCGGTTCACGATTTCGAGGGCGATCAGACGTACAGTGAGAAGCCAGGGCACAACTTTGCGCTGAACGCGACATTCGCTGAGGTGCGGGCTGAGGACTACGACGCGCTCGTGATCCCTGGCGGGCGCGCGCCGGAGTATATTCGCCTGAACGAGAAGGTGCTGGACATCGTCCGTCACTTTGCGGCTGCCAACAAGCCGATTGCCGCGATCTGCCACGGCGCGCAGGTGCTGGCGGCGGCAGGCGTCCTGGAGGGCAAGTCGTGCTCTGCGTATCCAGCGGTTGGTCCGGATGTCAACCGCGCCGGAGGCCGGTATGTCGATATTCCAGCCAACAAAGCGCATGTCGACGGCAACCTGGTGACGGCGCCCGCCTGGCCCGCGCATCCTGAATGGATTGCGAAGTTCCTCCAGGTGCTTGGCACGAAGATCGAATTGTAGGAATCATCAGGAGGTTCATGGTAAAGACGTTGCAGTGCAACGTCTTTACCATGGATACTCCGACACGTTGCAATGCAACGTTTTTACTCCGACACGGCGCATCGCACCATCTCTACCCCGTGGCGTGTATCACCCCGCCTCACCCGCCAGATATCGTCGCGCGGTTTCGGCGAGAATAGCCGCGCCGATCGGCAACGCGCGCTCATCGATGTCGAAGATCGGGGTGTGATGCCCGCGGCTCACGTTATCGTCGATTGCTGCCCCAAGCATGAACATCGCGCCGGGCGCTTTCTGCGTCATGTAGGCGAAGTCCTCCGCACCCATGCCGCTACGGGTGCGATCAATCGCATCAGCGCCAATCAGATCGGTGATGGTCGCCGAGATCCACTCGCTGACCGCAGCATCGTTGTGCCCGGCGGGGTAGCCGCGCTCGATTTCCAGCCGGTAATCACCGCCAACAGCGCGCGCGACGGCGAAAGCGCGCTCCACCTCGACAAGCAACTGTTCGCGCACCTGCGGGTCGAAACTGCGCAGCGTGCCTTCCAGATACACCTCGGCGGGAATGACGTTCGACGCCGTGCCGCCGCGCACCACGCCAAGGCTGACGACTGCCGGGTGCATCGGGTTGATGCGACGCGCGACAATTCCGTGCAGCGCCTGCATCACCGGCAACAGCATCCAGAGCGGATCGGTTCCGAGATGCGGGTAGGCGCCATGCCCGCCGCTGCCCGTGATCCATCCGCGAAAACTATCGACCGCTGCTGAACTCGCACCTTCACGGATGGTGATTTTCCCCACCGGCAAGCCGGAGTCGACGTGCAGCGCGATGACGTGATCAACGCCATCGAGCGCGCCGTCGTTGATCATCCGTGGCGCGCCGCTGAGACCTTCTTCGTCCTGCGCCTCCTCGGCGGGCTGGAAGAGGAACCGCACATTGCCGCGCAGATTGCCAGCGGCAAACTCCTGTTTGAGCAGGTGCGCAACGCCAAGCAGAATGGCAGTGTGGGCATCGTGACCACATGCGTGCATCACTCCCAGATTCTGCGAGGCGAACGGCAAACCCGTCGCTTCATCAATCGGCAGCGCATCCATATCGGCGCGAATGCCAATCGTTGGTCCGTCGCCGGTCCCCAGTTGCCCGACAACGCCGGTTTTACCAACGCCAGTGCGGATGTCGATGCCGCCGATCTCGCGCAGCGTCTCCGCAACCAGTTGGGCAGTCCGCACTTCCTGGAATGCGAGTTCGGGATGCGCGTGAATCTCGCGGCGCAAACGAATGATTTCAGGGGCAAGAGCATGGGCTTTGTCGAGCATAGATGGTTCCTTTCTAACCAGCCGAGACATGAACAGCATAAGTATTGACCACTGTTTTTGCCACATCGCCTTCCAGCGCCAACTCCAGACGATACGTTCCGGGATCCGACGGGATCAGGCGCAACCGTTCGACCTCCATCGCCATACAATCGGCAGGCAACGTGAAGGATCGCTCGACAGTCGCCAGAACTGCATCGTCAGGACCGACCAGGCGTGCGGTCGCTGTCACAGCAAGGTCGCGGTGGGCGTCGTTGACCACATAGACCGGCAGATCGAGCGCCTCGTTGCGGGCGATGGCTTCTTTTTCCAGCACGGTGAAGATGTATTGCGGGCTGAATGCCAGACACATCGCGTCGTACGAACGTTTCGGCACGCGCCAGTAGTCGAGGATCGACCAGGAGACCGATGGGTTGGCATCATGGAACATAAACGGCATGACGCCGCCAGTGGGACGATACTTGCGCAGCCGCAGCCGATCAATGTAGTGACGATTGACCTTGATCTGATACTCCTGCGACATCTGCACCAGTTCCTCGAGTGAACGCGCAGCGCGCCAATCGTACCAGTGCGCCATAATGTCCGCCTGAAACTGATGGCGCTCAATCAGCCGCTGCCAGTCGATGCGCCTGATGTCGGCGTCCATGAATCTGACGCAACTCTCGACATTTGGGAAACTCTGCGCGCCGAATTCGGTAACGAAGCGCACTAACTGCGGGAAGCGGCGGATCAGCGGCTCCCATTCTTCGAGGCGGCCATAGATCTTATACCAGCCGTAGTAGAAGTGCGTGCTGGTACCGGCGCGAATGCCCGGAATCGGAAACTCGTTCGATGAACGCACCACCGGACGTCTGCCGTCTTCCTGCTCGACCACCCGCTTTAACTCGCTGTCCATAACATCGCGGTTCCAGCTGAAGACGAACATCGACGCATACGTGCGTATGCGCGTCATCATGCGTTCGTCGCGGGTATCGACGACATACACTGGTTCGTTGTGCATGCACCAGAGCGCCACCGATGGATGGTTGCCCAGCAGTCGCACCATGGCGCGCGCCTGACGGCGCGCTTCGGGCAGCACATCGCGGCGGTAGAGCCAGTGGAGCGGGAAATCCTGCCAGAGCAGGATGCCCATCTCATCGGCGGCGTCGTAGAGCGCCGGATGCGCGACATGCCCGTGCACGCGCAGCATATTCATGTGGCATTCGCGCGCCAGGCGCAGGTCCTCGATGCACCGTTCGCGCGTCGTGGCTGCGATGCGCACGTCGGTCGGCGGATAATTGTTTCCCTTGACAAAGAAGCGCGTTCCGTTGAGATAGGGGGTCCAGTCGTGCAACTCGAAGGTGCGGATGCCAAAACGAAAGGTGCGTACATCGGAAACCCCGCCATCGCAGATCACCTCGAGCGTCACGGCATACAGGGCGGGCGCTCCCATATCGTGGGGCCACCAGAGATGCGGGTCGTTCACCAGCAGCACCCCGCCAATATCCTGTTCTCCGGCTGCCAGCGCACGGCGCTGCTCGCTCGTCTGAACAGCGCCCGCAAAGTTGACCGGTGCAAACGTCCAGCGCAGGATCACATCACGGGCGGCATCCGAGTCGAAGACTGCACGGAAGCGCAATTCCGCCAGCGACTCGCCAGCCGCCTCGGTCTGCAACAGCACTTCGCGCACCCGCACCGGGCCAGTTGCGATCAGTTCGACGGGCAACCAGACGCCGCCGGGGTTGGCGAGCGGGTCCATACAATCCCAGTGGGAGAAAATGCCGGTGATCAGGCGCTTACCCGATTTATTGGCTTCATCGGGGCACTCGACTTCGAGGACAATCTCGTTCTCCGATGCGATCCAGGCGGTCACCTCACGCTCATACGGCTCGAAATACCCCTCGTGACGCCCAAGATCAACGCCGTTGAAATATGGCTGCGCCCAGTAGAAAACGCCATTGAAGCGCAGGAAGCGCCGGATTGGCTGCTCAGAACCGCCTGCCGACGCATCCGGCAGGGCAAACCGCCGGCGGTAGACCATGCATCCTGTGTAGCGTTCCAGCAGCGGATGCTGTTGCCAGTGCGCTGGTATCTCCTGCGTCAACCAGGTGTCATCGCCGGTTGGATAGAATCCCTGGCGAAACGTATCGACCGGCAGCAATTTCCAGTCGCCATCAAGCGATAGAACAGCGGGGATCTTCGTCATGCGCGTGCATCACCACAGAGTTCAGAACGCCGGTTTCAGGGCTGTGTCATTCTAGGGGATAGAATGCAGCATGTCAATTGACGCATGGTACAATAGGTGACCGTCGCCTCTGCGGTCGGGGCGGCAACCGGGTGGTGGGCGCCCTCAGCGGCGCGCGCCTGCCCACGAGTCGCCCCTGGCGCAGGCGACCGT
>DAOTWI010000587.1:0-2406 GCA_034436075.1 Roseiflexus sp. | reverse complement strand
CCGCGCCTCCTCCTCAACCGCCGCCAGCAGCGCCCGGCCCACGCCGCGCCGCCGGGCTGAACGCAGCACCATGAGTTTCTTCATTTGCGCGCGATGCTGCTCGCCTGGCTTCTGCGCCAGTTCGAGTTGCACAGCGCCGATGATCGTGTCACCTTCGCGCGCCACCAGCAATACCCGCAAGCGTTCGATGACATCATCACAGATCGCATCCCAGTAGCGCTGCGCCGTCGCTTTATCGAGCGGCGGCAGGAATCCGAGCGACGCGCCGCTATTGACGCCGTCCTGCAACAGCGCCACCAGTCCAGGGCGCGCCGCATGAAATGTTGCTGAATTGAGACGTTCAATGACCATTCCGCCCTCCTTGACTTTATGATACAGCCAGATTATACTGTACAGCATACCCCTGGGAGGTATGAGAACACGGATGACATAGCAAAAGGGAGTGTACATCTATTATGGCAAAGCCTGTTACTGTGACGGATGACGATTTCGAGCAGCAGGTGCTGAAGTCCGACATTCCGGTCGTCGTCGATTTCTGGGCGCCGTGGTGCGGTCCGTGCCGCGTAATTGCGCCGATCCTCGAAGAACTGGCAAACGAATATGATGGGAAGGTCAAGGTCGCCAAGGTCAACACCGACGACCATCAGCGCTGGATGAGCAAATTCGGCATTATGGCCATCCCGACCATGATTTTCTTCAAGAATGGTCAGGAGATCAACCGGGTCGTCGGCGCCGGTCCCAAACGCATGTTGAAGGAAGCGTTCGACGCAGCCATTGCCAAATAATCGCCCATGGAGGGAACGATGTCCGCACCGCGGCCCGCGCGCCCGATCAGCGATGAACTGCGCCATGATGTGCTGGTGCGGCTGCGGCGGATTGAAGGTCAGGTGCGCGGTATTCAACGCATGATCGAGGAGTGCCGCGACTGCCAGGAGATTGTGACGCAACTCGCCGCCGTCAAGGCGGCGGTTGGGAGCCTGAGCACGCTGCTGGCGGAGACGTATGCGCGCGACTGTCTCTGCTCCGGCGAAGCCGTTAATTCGGAAGAAGTCGCGCGCCTCCTCGATGTCCTCAAATCGGCGCGATGATCTTACGGCGTCACTGCCACGTTCGCGCCGAACTCAGAGGTGTAGGCGCCGGTTGCCGTTCCACTGACAACGTTACCGGCGCTTACCCCGCTGACGGTGAATGTCCCGCCGAATGTGCCGTCGGCTGCGGCAGTGAGAACGCCAAGCAGCCTCCGGCCCTCCCCCTGGGCGCCCGCCGTTCCCTGCGAGAGGAAAATCTCGACGCGCGCGCCGCTGAACAACGCCTGTCCCGGCGCCGTGCCGATGTAGCCCGCTATCGTCAGCGAACTGCCGCTCAACCAGGCGACTTCAATGACTGGTGCGTCCATGCCCTGGTTGGACCATCCGGCCGATAGCAGATCGTCGTTGGGGGTTGGACCGTCATTGTTCAGGTCAATCGCCAGTCCGCCATTCGCAAAGATGCGATTGCCCAGAATGCGCGCGCTGGTTGTCCCCGGTTTGAGCGTCACACCTTCATCGCCGTTGCAGGCAATGATGTTGGCTTCAGCAGCCGTCGTTCCGCCAACCTCGGTGTCGGTTGCGTCCTGAAGGTCGATGCCGTCGTCGCTATTGCCGCGCGGCGTGACGCCGTCAGCGGCCACGCCGATGTAGTTGCCGATGATCCGGTTCCCGGTTGATGAGGCGCCCCAGACGCGAATGCCATTGACCGCATTGCTCGACAGGATATTGCGCGCCTGCGGCGTCGAGCCGCCGATGATGTTGCCGGATGAGTTCTCGATGCTGATGCCTGAACCGCTGTTCGGCGCAGCGGTTGTCCCATCGAGCCGCACTCCCAGATAATTGCCCTGAATCGTGTTCCCGCCGCCGCTACTGATGAGCACGCCGTGCTGCGTGAAGTGGTTGATCGCCAGCCCACGGACGGTGCTGCTGCCAGCCGTGATGGTCAGCCCGTTGCCCATTGTCGGCGATCCGCGCACCTCGATCAACGGCGCCGATGTCCATCCCGGTTGTGTCCACCCGTCAATGACGACCGCCTCGGTGATCGCGGGCAGCGGCGTCGAGATCGTAATGGTGTGGGGTCCAGGACCCGGCAGATTGAACCAGATGTCGTCGGCGCCTGGCCGGGCGTTTGCCTGCTGAATGGCAGCGCGCAGCGTACAGACGCCCCCTGCCGTCTGGCAGACGCTATCGGCAAGGTTTGCATCAGAAGCATCACCAGGGTCATTCACAATGAACTGCGGAATCGGCGTTGGAGTCGGCGTATGGGTGGCCGTCGGCGTGGGGGTTGGCGTATGGGTGGCTGTCGCCGTGTGCGTCGCCGTCGGTGTGGGGGTTGGCGTATGGGTGGCTGTCGCCGTGTGCGTCGCCGTCGGTGTGG
>DAOTWI010000586.1:0-1897 GCA_034436075.1 Roseiflexus sp. | reverse complement strand
CGCCCGCGAATGGAGAGCATTGCAGCCGCGCATGTCAGCGCCGCACCACGCGACCAGGCATCCCGCGCCTGATTGGCGGCACGGATGGCGCGCACGCACACAGCGGCGAAATCGGTTGGGCGCGCCTGCCAGAAGAGCAGCGCGGCGAGATCGGAGTACGCGCGCAATTCGCGCGCATGCGCCCCTGCCCGGCGGAACAGGTCGGCAGCACGCTCGATCATCTGCGCTGCCAATGGCGGATTGGCGACGATCTGGCTGTATCCCCACATATACAGCAATTCGGGGTTGGTATCGCGTCGCTCCGCCGGTATTTGTTCAATCCAGCGCCGCACGGCATCACGGCGAGGTGAATTGAGCAGGGGCCAGGCGCGTTCGAGCAGGGCGCGTTCGAGATCGTCGATGCTGTTGGCGCGGGCATAATGGTCGAGCGCTTCCTCCAGTTCGCCGCGCAGCTCGAACTGCCGTCCAAATCGACGATGGAACGCTGCAAGCGTCTCGTCGTCCACCATCTCGTGAATATCGCGCAGCAGCAATTCGCGCCAGAGCGGATGGAAACGTAAGCGATCCCCCTGCGCATCAATGGGGGTCAGCGGCAGACCCAGCGAGCGAATACGGCGCAAAAGGTAGGGCACATCTTCGCGCAACAGTGCATCTGCCAGCAGATCGGCGTCGAAATGCGATGGAAGCGCAGCAAGGCGGAGAAACTCCAGCACATCAGCCGGCAGATCGGCGAGCACTTCCGCTGCCAGATACGCAAGCAGTTGCTCGCTTCCCCCGCCCAATGCAGCGACAAACTCGCTACGGCGCTCAATGGGCTGTTCGGCAAGCACCCGGGCAGCCAGTTGGAGACTCAGCGCCCACCCCTCGGTACGCGCCAGGAGCGTCATCAACTCCTCATCCGAGAGCGTTACATCCTGAATGGCAAGCAACTGGCGCGCCTGTGCCGGGGTCAGATGCAGATCAGATTGGCGCACCTCGACAATGCGCCCCTCCGTGCGCAGGCGCGCCAGCGGTGCGATATTCACTTCGCGCCGCGATGCGATCACAATATGCAGAGAAGGCGGCGCGGCGCGCAACAGATAGCCGAGAATCTGCCCGATGACCGCCGAGTCGATCACCTGATGCAGATCATCAAGGAACAGAAAGGCTGCCGAGAGCATATGGCGCTGAAGATCGCTGCACAACGCCCCGGCAACCAAGGGCCAGTCACGATCAAGGTTCGCGGCGCTCGACAGCACCCGCGCTGCGTCCTGCCCAAGGCCAGGAAACGCCGTCTGAAAGGCGCGGATCAGGTACGCCAGAAACAGTGCCGGGTCGCGCTCGCCAACATCAAGCGTCAACCAGGAGATCGGTGCACCGGTGCGGCCCAACTCCTGCGCCCATTGCGCGATCAGCGTGGTTTTGCCATACCCGGCGGGCGCTATCACGAGGGTCAGCGGTTGCAACCGCACTTCCGCCAGTAACGCCTGCAGGTCTGGTCGGAGCAGAACCCCCTCGCGCAGGGGAGGGGGAATCAGCTTAAGCGGCAACAGCGCCTGCGCTATACGGCTGTGACTGCTGGGTTCAATGCTATGGTCAAGCGCACGCATACAGATTCAGACTATATTCACTCCCGGCAAATGTACGCTATGCTTTCTTGAGCGTCAATGCCCATGAGCATGGTATCATCCACGATGGGCAGTCGCAATTCCTCTGTTCGATGCACCAAACGCATTGAATGGTTGGCGGCGGCATATATCCCTTTCTGGTGAATATTGTACACGGAGCGTCAATTCCTACTCATACCCTGGGACTTAAGGACTATCCTTTCTCCTTCAAGTCCCAGGGTGCGAGCATGATTTGTCAGGAAACGACGCCGCGGCTGCCAGCGATTGAAATCGCCCCTGATGGGCCTGCG
>DAOTWI010000585.1:0-5769 GCA_034436075.1 Roseiflexus sp. | reverse complement strand
AGCAGCGTCAGGAGCAGCGCGAGTACAGAGGTGAGGGATGAAAGGTGAGAGGTGAGGGGTGAGGGGTGAGGGGCGAGAGGCAAGCGGCGGCAGGGGAAAAAAGGTAGGGGCGCGGCGGCGGCGCGCCCACGGCGCATGGGAGACGCACGGCGAGAGGTGAGAGGGGAGAGGCAAGAGGGGAGAGGCAAGAGGGGAGAGGCGAGAGGGGAGAGGGGAGAGGTTGCAAACAAACCGACCATGCCCACTATAGCCTGACCTTCGCATACAGCAACTGGTCGGTGATCTGTCCGTCCTTGACGGCGCTGGCGCGCAGCCGGCCTTCGAGGAGAAACCCTGCTTTCTCCAGCACACGACACGACGGTGCGTTCCAGGCATACGGTTCAGCATAGATGCGCACCAGCCCAAAACGTGCGAAGGCATCGTCAGTAAACGCAATGACCGTCTCGGTCATCCACCCCCGACCCCAGTACGGCTCGGCGAGCCAGTAGCCGAGTTCGGCGGTCAGCCGATGCACGTCCTGTCCTGGCGTGATGCCGATGCCGCCAATGACTTCCTGGCGTGTCGCAATCGCACACACGGTCACCGGGTGTTGCTGGCTCACGTGGTCGAGAAATGCGTGTGCGTGCTGGAGGGTGTAAGGGTGCGGGAAACCATCGCGCAGGTTGATCCAGATGGTGCGGTTGTTGGCGTAGCGAGCGAGGTCCGCCGCATCGGCACGACGCCAGGGCCGGATCTCGCCGAAAGATGTGGTGATCGGGTTCATACTCCTGCCTCCGCTGCGTCACCGTCTCTGCGCTTCTGGCGCCGACGACTGTGATAACAACTGTTGTATCTGGCGCGAATGGCTTTCTGCAACCTTCGCATCTGCAACTCTCCCTTCCCGCCTTTCAGCCTGACATCCCCTCGTCTCGCGCCTCGCGCCTCTTGCTGCTCGATGGTATAATGGTATCATGTTATCGGGACGACTCGGAACCGTCGCATTGTGGTTGCTGATCGCCTGCGCTGCTGTGTTTCTCTTCGAGCGCGCGGTCGTTGTGGTCAGTTTTTTTGCCACGCCGCTGCTCCTCTTCGCCCTTGCCTGGCTGATCGCAGTAGTGCTACAGCCGCTGGTGGCGCGCCTGATGGCCATCGACCTGCCGGCAATCACCATCCGTTCGCATAGTGTTCCGATGCTGCCGCGACATCTTTCGCGCATCCTCTCCGTGGCGCTGATCTACCTGGCGCTGTTCGCCATCCTCCTGGTGGTCATTCTATCGTTTGTGCCAACTATCACGCAGCAACTGGCAACGCTGACCGGATCGGCGCCCGCCACGGTCGAATCGGTCGTTCGCTGGGTCAGCAGCCTTGAAGCAGGGCTGGAACGGTTTGGCTTTCGCGGCGACCTGACAGCGATCGTGCAACCAGAAGCCATTACCCAGCAACTGACTGGCTTCGGCAGCGCGATGTTGCAACAGTCGCTGGGGATCGCCGGAAGTATCGCCACGGTGTTGTTCAACATCTTTCTAGTGTTGATCCTCAGTTTCTACATCACCCTCGACGGTCCGCGCCTCGGCAGGAGTTTCATTACTCTTCTGCCTCGTTCCTGGCATGATGAGGTGGATAATCTGTTTGCCGTTGTGGATCACGTATTCGGCGGCTTTATGCGCGCCCAGTTCGTCAACTCGTTGCTGTACGGGGTCGCCAATGGCATTGTGATGGCGCTGTTCGGTCTCAACGACATTGCGCTTGCCAGTGTGCTTGCGGCGCTGCTGGTGTTCATTCCGCTCGTCGGCGGCTTCTTCGCGCTGATTCCTCCCGCGCTGGTCGCCATTCTGTTTGCGCCGGATCGCGTCGGATGGCTGCTGCTGGCGTTGCTGGCAGTGCAGCAGGTGCAGTTCAACGTCGTGATGCCGCGTCTCGTCGGGCAGGCGATCGGTCTGCATCCGCTCCTCGTCTTTGCAGCGCTCCTCCTCGGCGGAACCGTCGCTGGCGGGTGGGGAATCCTCTTCGGCATACCGGTCGCTGGCGTGATTGCGTCGATTGCTCAGTTCTTCTATGAGCGCGCCCGCCGCACCATGATTGTCTTTCCCGACGCAATGGACGAAACTCCGCCATCAGTCACCAGCGCCGTTCCGGCGCCGGTCGCCGATGCCGCGCCGGGCAGTCCGCAATCGTCGCGCTTGACGCAATAACGGCTCTCCTCTACAATACCGTCGTCGAGAGACCATGTCGCTCCTCAAATGCGACCTCGGGCTGAGTGCCATGCTGCGTTATGGAGAACCGCACTGCTGAGAAGCGTTCCCCCTGCCTGACGTATGCCCTCCTTGGAGCGTTGAGCCTGGCGAGCGGTATCGTTGGTGTGATCATTGGCGGTGCGCTGATCTGGTTCTTCGTTGCGCGCCCGCTGACGGATCAGGCGCCTGTGGCGCAACCGGCCACTGCTGCGCCGCCGACCCTTCCCCCGCCCCAACCGACTGCGGTTGCCAGCGATCCGGTGCGCACAGCGCCAGCGCGTGTCGTGCGCGAGGTTGGCCCGTCGGTGGTCACGGTAGTATCGCAGTTGCCGCCGCAGGCTGGCTTCTTTGGAACATTTCAGCCGCCGCCAGCCCGCGGCTCTGGCGTGATCATCGACGCGCGCGGGTATATCATCACCAACCACCACGTGATCGAAGGCGCGCGCCAGTTGTATGTCATTCTCGCCGATGGCCGGCAGCGCCCGGCGCAACTCGTCGGGAGCGATTACCCGTTCAGCGATCTGGCGCTGGTCAAAATCGAGGGCGATACCTACCCGGCGGCGCGCCTGGGGGACTCTGACGCCGTGCAACCGGGAGAGTGGGTTCTTGCGATTGGCAGCGCGTTGGGAGACCTGCGCAACTCGGTGACCATCGGCGTGGTCAGCGGGCTTGGCCGGTCGCTTCAGACGCGCGATGTCGTGCTGGACGACCTGATCCAGACCGACGCTTCGATCAATCGCGGCAACTCCGGCGGTCCGCTCGTCAATCTCGATGGCGACGTCATCGGGATCAACACTGCCATTATTCGCGGCGGCGCGGAGCAGGCAGAGGGAATCGGGTTTGCGATTCCCAGCAACACGGTGCGCTACGTCGCCGATCAACTGATCACCCGCGGCAGGGTGGCGCGTCCTTACCTGCCCATCGAGTTTGTTCCGATTACGCCGCGCCTGGCAGCCTGGTACAACCTGCCAGTCGATTATGGGCTGTTCATCCGGGCGGTTGGGCGCGGATCGGCGTTGGAGCAGGCGGGTGTGCAACCGGGCGATATTCTGCTGTCGCTCGGCGGTCGGCGCATTGACGAAGAACATCCATTGCTGCGCATTCTGGCGCGGCATCAGGTTGGCGAAGAGGTCGAGATTGAAATCTGGCGCGACAACAGCGTGCAGACCGTGCGCGTCGCGCTTGAAGAATTGCCGCGGTAGCGGCGCGCTCCGGCGCACGCATCCGCAGTTCCGCACGGCTTCACCGATCCGCTGGCGTCTGCCAGCGGATCGGTGAAGAGTCATGGATCAGTAACATCCCCATCAGATGCGTATCAGGAACTCGTCAGTCGTTAAGGCTATACTTGCGTCTGGGGACTGGTTGAAATCGTGTTATCTGACAAGGACGAGGAGAGTATGTTCCAGCAATCAAAGATCGCCATCATCCGCCTCCTGTCGTTGGTGACCCTGACAGCCATGGTTGTTGGAATGGTCGCCTGGCCCCGCCAGAGCACCGCTGCGGCGCGCAGTCCGTCCGAGGTGCCCGACACCTATCCGCCGTATCTTGCTGAGTATTACCCGCAGACCGGTCATTCCGCCGTTAATTCGTTCGAACTGTTCTGGCGCAACACGCCGAATGCGCTCTTCGTGCTCGGCTATCCGATTTCGCGCCCGTTCATCGAGGAAAGTTTCACCAATCCGGGCGAGTATTACCGGGTGCAATACTTCGAGCGCGCCGTTCTCGAAGAGCATCCGCAGAACTACGGCACTCCCTACTACATCCTCGGTCGTCTGCTCGGAACGCAACTGGTGAAGGGGCGCGAGAACGAACCGCCGTTCCAGCCGGTTCCCGACCCGCGCGACGGCACCTGGGACAGTGTGACGCGCCATACGCTGCGCAACTCGCCGGCGCCGTTCCGCACATTCTGGCTCAACAACGGCGGGCTGGCGGTCTTCGGTCGCCCGCTCTCCGAGCAGTTCCAGGAGGTCAACAAAGCGGACGGCAAGACCTACTGGGTGCAGTATTTCGAGCGGCAGCGCATGGAGTGGCACCCCGACGAACCCGACCCGCGCTACCGTATTCTCCTTGGTCTGCTCGGCAACGAGTACCGCGACGCCAACCACCGCACCAATCCGGCATTCGCTCCCGCCCCCCGCGATGATGCGCGCTCGCTGCCGCGCCCATTCATCTACGGCTACAACGCGCACCTCTACCAGGATCGCGAACCCTGGCAGGACCGCAAGCGCGTGCTGCAACTCGTGAAGAACAGCGGCTTTGGCTGGGTGCGCCAGCAGGTGCGCTGGATGGATCTGCACGACCGTTCGGGCGCAATCTATTGGGAAGAACTCGATGACATCGTGCGCGACGCCAACGAAGCGGGCGTGAAACTGTTCATCAGCGTCGTCGCCGCTCCCAGTTGGGCGACGGACAACGGGCGCAACGGGTTGCCCAACCGCGCGAATGTCGGTCAGTTCGCCTATTTCATGGGCGAAATGGCGAAGCGCTACCGCGGTAGAGTCGGCGCCTATCAGATCTGGAACGAACAGAACCTGGCCGTCGAAAATGGCGGGCGGGTCGCATCGGCGGCGCTCTACATGGATGTGCTGGTTGCAGGGGCGCGGGCGATCAAGGCGAACGACCCCTACGCGATTGTGGTGTCGGGTCCGCCAGCTGCAACCGAGACGAACAATCCGAACATTGCCATTAGCGATCTGGCGTTCTTCCGGCAGATGTTCGCCGACCCGCGCTTCCGCGAGGTGGTCGATGCCATCGGCGTTCACGCTGGCGGCACGTCGAACCCGCCCGACAGCATGTGGCCTGATCGCCCTGGACCGGGACCGAACTTTGTGACCAGCCGCGAGTTCTACTTCCGGCGCGTTGAGGATTACCGCACGCTGGCGTTGCAGTTCGGGCTTGGCGACCGGCAGATGTGGATCACTGAGTTCGGCTGGGCGACGCGCAACAACACGCCGGGGTATGAGTTCGGCAACCAGATTTCGTTCGAGCGACAGGCGGAGTGGATTGTGCGCGCCTTCCAGATCGGGCGGCGCGAGTATGCGCCGTGGATGGGCGCAATGTTCCTGTGGAATCTGAACTTCGCCGTGCCCTGGGCGCAGCGCGAGGGGAACCCGCTCCACGAACAGGCGTCGTTTGGCATCCTCAACGGCGACTGGAGCCCGCGCCCGGCGTATCTGGCGCTGCAACGGATGCCGAAGGATTAGGTTCCCGGCGCGCATGCCCTCGGCGGTGTGAGTGGTGCGCAAATGTGATCGTTCGTGATGGATTCGCACAGGTCTGCTGGCATGGATCGCAGCTGTGCGAATCCGTCCCGATCCGCGTCGATCCAATCGAATTGAGGGGGCAGTTATGATGTGTCAGGCGCCGCCGTATCGCTGCGGGCTAATTAACTAAAATCGACATACCCTGGCTGGCGGTTGATGAACGTTCACACGATAATCCGGCATTCTCCTTGTGCCCGGCGACTGATGGACGTTGAAACATTATTCCGCTATCCGTTCGTCCGCCCGGCGGCTGAAGCCGCGGGCTCCTGCTGCAAAGCCCGCCTGCGCGGGCT
>DAOTWI010000584.1:0-5140 GCA_034436075.1 Roseiflexus sp. | reverse complement strand
AGCCCGCGCAGGCGGGCTTTGCAGCAGGAGCCCGCGGCTTCAGCCGCCGGGCGGGTAGGCGGATAGCGGAATATTTATGCAAACCCCATAACGCCCGCGCTGCTCCAGCGCCTCGATCTGACCAGGATGGTCGTGACGGGCGATATCCATGTGCGCCCAAAGCGCACCCAATCGTCAGATAGTCGAAGCGCAGGGCAACGACTGCTGGTTGATGGCGGAAACCCGATCTACCAGCCGGAAGTCCTCTTCATTTTAGATACTTCCCCACCAGCAGTTCAACCTGCGCCAGTTTTTCGGGCGGGACGATGGCGGGGTCGGTGATGATGGCGGTCGCCAGGGCGCGGTGCGCCGGGCTGTCGAAGCCGTCGCCGATCAGGGGAATGACGCGCCGCACGACATCCTGGGCGAGTCGCGCGTTCGCCTGGAGCACCTGCACGACCATTTCGACGGTCACGGCGTCGTGCCCCGGATGCCAGCAGTCGTAGTCGGTCACCATGGCCAGCATGGCGTAGGCGATCTCCGCTTCGCGCGCCAGTTTGGCTTCGGGAAGCGCGGTCATGCCGATCAAATGGTGCCCGCGCCGCCGGTTTTCTTCACTCTCGGCAAGAGTGCTGAATTGCGGACCTTCCATCACCACCAGCGTGCCGCCGCGATGGACGGTGGCGCCAGCCGCGCGCGCCGCCTGCTCCAGGCGGTCGGAAAGCCCGGCGTCGAAGGGGCGGTCGAACTGCACATGCACCACCAGCCCGCCGCCGAAGAAGGTGTCGGGACGATGCCCTTTGGTGCGGTCGTACAACTGATCGGGAATGACGATATGACCGGGAGCATACTCTTCGCGCAGGCTGCCGACGGCGCTCACCGCGATCAGGAAGCGCACGCCGAGCATGCGGAAGCCGTAGATATTGGCGCGGCTCGGCACTTCGCTTGGCGAAAGGCGATGACCGACGCCGTGGCGCGGCAGAAAGGCGACGCGATGCCCTTCGATTGTGCCGAGCACATAGGTGTCGCTCGGCGCGCCGAAGGGGGTCTGCAACGTCACGCGCTCGATGCCGGCGAGCCCTTCCATGGCGTACAGTCCGCTTCCGCCGATGACGCCGATCGTTGCACGCGGTTCCGTTTGCTGAGGTGCGGTCATACGTTGCTCCAGGGAACGTTACACCGCCTCGTCCATGCGACGGCGGTACTCCTGCCGTTCGGCGGAGCGCGGCACCAGGATTGGGTGCCCGCGCCCTTCGACCACTTCAGCGTTGATGATACACCGCCCGATATGCTCCTGCGACGGCACCTCGTACATCACATCGAGCAGGATTTCTTCAACGATCGTGCGCAGCGCGCGCGCGCCGGTCTTCGACCTGAGCGCCCGCTCGGCAATCGCGTCGAGCGCATCGGCAGTGACCTCCAGTTCCACGTGATCGAGCGCGAGCATCTTCTGGTACTGTTTGATGATCGCGTTGCGCGGCTCGGTCAGGATCCGGATCATCGCCTGTTTATCGAGCGGATCGAGCGCAGCAACGATTGGCAGCCGCCCGACGAATTCGGGGATGAAACCGTAGCGCAGCAGGTCGTCCGGCGTCACCTGCGACAGCAGCGATGCCGGCGAATCAGATGGTTCGCCAGCGTGGAAGCCAATGCTGCGTTTGCCGCCGATGCGCTGGGTAATGACTTTGTCGAGCCCTTCGAAAGCGCCGCCGCAGATGAACAGCACGTGAGTCGTGTCGAACGAGATATACTCCTGCTGCGGGTGCTTGCGCCCGGGCACTGGCGGAACGTGCGCCACGCACCCTTCGAGAATCTTCAGCAGCGCCTGTTGCACCCCCTCGCCCGACACATCGCGGGTGATCGACGGGTTATCGCTCTTGCGTGCGATCTTGTCGATCTCGTCGATGTAGATGATCCCGGTCTGCGCACGCTCGATGTCGCCATCCGCCGCCTGGATCAGGCGCAGCAGAATGTTTTCGACATCCTCGCCAACGTACCCCGCCTCGGTCAATGCCGTGGCGTCGGCGATGGCGAAGGGCACGTCAAGCACACGCGCCAGCGTTTGTGCCAGCAAGGTTTTGCCGCTGCCGGTCGGACCAATCAGCAGGATGTTGCTCTTGCCGATCTCGATGTCATCGGCGTTCTGCCCGGCGCGCAGCCGTTTGTAGTGATTGTAGACCGCAACTGAAAGCACCACTTTCGCGCGATCCTGCCCGATGACATACTGATCGAGCCATTCGCGCAACCGGCGCGGCGTCGGCAGGCGCGCCGGCAGGTGCGCCGATGAACGTCGGGGTGATGGGCGCGATCCGGTTTCTTCGGCAATGATGGCGCTGCATAACGCCACGCACTCATCGCAGATAAAAACCGTTCCGGGACCGGCGATCAGGCGCTGCACCTCTTCCTGTCCCCGTCCACAGAAGGAACAGAGGTAGGCGCCGCGACTATTCGGCGAATTGGGGTTGCCGCCGCGTGTGCGAGACATAGGCGCTCCTGTAGCCACTCAGCGGCGTTCGCCAGCCGCTTGCAGATCTTCACGGGTCAGGATTTCGTCGATGATGCCATACTCTTTCGCCTGCTGCGGATCCATGAACAGGTCGCGGTCGAAGTCGCGCGCAATGCGTTCAAGCGGCTGACCGGTATCCTTCGCCAGCAGTTCACGGATCAGTTGCTGTTCGCGCAGCAGTTCGCGCGCCATGATCTCGACGTCGGGCGCATAGCCGCGTGCGCCGCCGCCAGCCGGGTGCATGTGAATGGTCGAGTGCGGCAGGCTGTACCGCTTGCCTTTCGCGCCGCCAGCCAGAATCGGCGTTGCCATGCTGCCCGCCATGCCGACGCAGACGGTCGCCACGTCGGGGCGAATGACCTGCATCGTGTCGTAGATCGCCAGCCCCGCCGTGATCGAACCGCCAGGGCTGTTGATGTACAGCCAGATGTCGCGGTCCGGGTCTTCATGTTCGAGGAACAGCAACTGTGCGACGATCAGGTTGGCGATCTGATCCTCGATCGGCGTGCCCAGGAGGATAACGCGCTCTTTGAGCAGACGCGAATAGATATCGTAGGCGCGCTCGCCACGGTTGGTGCTCTCAACCACCATCGGGATGAGCGACTCAATCCGCGGCGCGGTCCAGTTGACTCGATGGTTTGATTGCCAGGTGCCCATACTGTTTACTCCGTTCTCGTTTCTTGGATTGCCGCCTCGATGGCAGCGCCGTCCTCAGCGGAAGCAACACGCTCATGTTCCTCTGATACGGCAGGCGCTGCATCGGGGATGGAATCTGCTGCATCCGCGGGCTGGTCGCCAGGAGTGGCGGACGACGCCTCGCCAGCGGCTTCCTGCGTCTCATCAGCCGCGACCGGCGCGGCGCGCTGTTCAAACGATGGGTCGCTGGTCGCAATCGCGAGAATACGGCGGCGCAGTTTGCGATCCACAATCCCGGCAGTGATGAGCGAACGCAGTTCAGAACCCAGGATTTCACGAGCGCCTTCGCGCTCTTCCTCCCTGATACTCGCCACAACATCTTCGATTTCCTGCGCAATCTCCGCTGCATCCGGCGCCAGCCCTTCGGCTCTGGCGATCTCGCGCAGCGCCAGACCGCGTTTGGCGCGCTCCTCAGCAACCGGTTTCAGCTGGTCGATCAAGTCTTCGCGCTTCTTGCCCATCGCCTCGTAGAGCTGTTCCGGGCGAACGCCATACCGCTCATATTCCATCTCGCGCTCGCGCAGGATGCTGTCCGCCTCCTGTTCGATCAGCGCATCGGGAAGATCAAAGGTTGTGGCGGCGACCACCTGACGCACATATTCGAGGAACACTTCGTCTTCGGCGTTCTTGCGCGCCGCTTCGATGAGTTCCTGGCGGGTCTGCTCGCGCAGGTCGTCGAGCGTCCCCTCGAAGTTCTCCAGCGCCGGCAGTTCATCCCATTCCGGCAGCAGGCGCTCCTGAATCTCCAGGACGTTAACCACGAAGCGCACATCCTTGCCGCGCACCCGTTCATTTTCGTGGTCGTCCGCCATCCGAACGGTCACGTCGACCATGGTGTTGGGCATGACGCCGAGCAGCGCCTCGTACAGCCCAGGCACGATCCGTTCAGGATCGAGCACCAGCGTCGACTGCGGGTTCTCCTCGTCTTCGGCGCGCTGATCGAGCGGTTCGCCATCGACATACGTTTCAAGCTGCACCGTCAGTTGATCGCCATGTTGCGCCGGGCGCGGCTCTTCAAGCGAACGCAGCACCACGTGCCGATCGCGGCGCGTGTTCATCGCGCGCTCGACCATCTCGTCCGTCACCTCGTCCGGCTCGAATGGCACGTGGATGGCGCGGTAGTCGGGCAATTCGATGGTTGGCGCCACTGGCACGGCGACGGTAAAGTTGAACGGCGGATTGTCGAGGTTGACGGCCGTCACGTGCGACTGCGCATACGGCTCGATCCCTTCTTGTTTGAGCGCGTCCTGGAACGCTTTCTGGATCAGGTCGTCGGATGCCTCGTCGAGCAGAGCTTCGCGCCCAAAATAGTTTTCGATAATGAAACGGGGCGCTTTCCCTTTGCGAAATCCGGGGATGTTGTACTTCTGCGACATCCGGCGCGCCGCGCGATCCAGGGCTTTCTCGATCTGTTCTGTATCGAGTTCGATGGTCAGTTCGAGAATACTGCGGGGCTTCTTTTCGGTTGTAACCTTCACCGACACCACTCCAGAGGGCTAGAAAAAGTAAAGCAATTCTTGTGTATTATAGCACGATAGGGCGCATGCGCAACGGCGCGCGCGGGGTTGCGGTTATAGGATGACAGGAATCGCCTCGCTCCTTGCAGATGGCGCCCGCGCGATCCCGCTATGCGCCTGCTCGCCCGGCGGCTGATGGACTTTGAATAATTATCCCGCTATCCGCCTTGTAGCCCGGCGGTTGATGGAGTTTAATTATTCCGCTCTCCGCCTATCCGCCCTGCGGCTGAAGCCGCGGGCTCCTGCTGCAAAGCCCGCCTTTGCGGGCTAGACGTGGCGATACTGGATTATTTTCTCAAACGCCATACGTCGCAGGCTACGGGTGCGAAGCCCGCCTGCGCGGGCTAAACCGGGCGATACCAGATTAATTGCTCAAAAAACCATAACGCCCGCGCTGTGTGGACGAAGCACCGCGTCGGCGGTGCAGGCGCATGCGCCGGAG
>DAOTWI010000583.1:0-1849 GCA_034436075.1 Roseiflexus sp. | reverse complement strand
GCGGTCGGCGCTGTTTCACGGCGAGCGTTACGAATGTCCCCTGTGCGGAGCGCGCCTCTCGCGCTTTCTTGTGTTACACCGGCCCTTCTTTCACTGGTGCCCGGTCTGCCGATCGCTGCAACGTCACCGAGTCAGCTGGCTGTACATCAGACAACGCATCGTGCCGAAGCATCCTCTCCGGCGGATGCTCCACATCGCGCCCGAAGAGGCGCTCAGGCAGGCGTTTCGGCGTGTGCCGGACATTGAATATGTGTCGATGGACTTGTACGCTTCCGACGTTCTGGTCCGCGCAGACGCCGGGCGGTTGCCATTCGCGGCTCACGTGTTCGATTTCATCTATTGCAGCCATGTGCTCGAGCATATTCCCGATGATCGCGCTGCGATGCGAGAATTGCAGCGCGTGCTTCGTCCGGGCGGCGTGGCGATGGTGCTGGTTCCAGTGTGGGATAAGCCGACCTTTGAGAATCCAGATGTGACCGATCCGGTTGAACGAGAGCGTTTGTTTGGGCAATTCGATCATGTGCGCTGGTACGGGTTCGATATCGTTGATCGCCTGGCAGACTCAGGCTTTGCTGTTCAGGTGATACGCTCCGGTGATACGGCGGATGCTGAAGCGATCAATCGGTTCGGTCTCGATCAGGCGGACGTGTTCTTCGTGTGTACGAAGCCAGCGGAATGACAGCATCGCTCCTGCTGGCGCCCTCCTGCTATGGGCGATCCACCTCCTCGAGCCGGAGCGAGAGCACCCGTGATGCGCCATCATCGCCCATGGTGACGCCGTAGATCGTGTCGGCGATCTCAATGGTGCCGCGGTTGTGGGTGACGACGATGAACTGCGTCTTTTCGCTCAGTTCGGCAAGCGCATCACGGAAACGCCCGACGTTCGCCTCATCGAGCGCGGCATCGACCTCATCGAGGACGCAGAACGGCGTCGGGTTCGCCTTCAGAATGGCAAACAGCAGCGCGGCAGCGGTCAATGCGCGCTCCCCGCCCGACAGCAGCGCCAGGTGTTGCTGCCGTTTCCCCGGCGGACGGGCAATGATGTCAACGCCGAGCGAGGCGATGCCCGGCGGGCGGACGCCGTTCTGATCGTCGTCCTCGTCGCCGTTGTCGTTGATCAACACCAGGCGCGCTTCGCCGCCGCCGAACAGACGGGTGAAACTGCGCTCGAACTCGGCGGCGACGACGCGGAACGTCGTTTCAAAACGGGTGCGGATGGCGTTATCGAGTTCAGCGATCAACTCGTTGAGCGTCGCCGATGCGGAGCGGAGATCGGTCATCTGATTACTCAGGAACTCGTAGCGCGCAGCGGCTTCGTCGTACTCTTCGAGCGCCAGCGGGTTGACGGCTCCGAGCCGGGTGATGCGCTGTTTCAGTTCGACAATGCGCTGATGGAGCGCGTCCGGATCGCCGTCCGGCTGTTGCGCTGGATGGGTTCGAGCGGCGGCTTCGATGTCGATGCCGTCGCCAGCGGCGCGTTCCCACAGCGTCTCCAGGCGATCCCGCGCGCGTTGCGCTTCGACGGTCGCCCGGTTGTACGCCGATTCTGCGTCGATCAGGGCGCCGGTCAGGCTCTGGGTGCGCGCGTCGTGCTCCTCACGCTGCTGTTCTAGAAGGTTCAACTCCGCTTCGGCAGGATCGATGCGGGCGCGGAGCGCGTCGATCTGTTCCAGGAGCGCCTGATGGCGGGTTGCGGCGTGCGCCAGTTCGTGCGCCAGCATGTCACGTTCGTGGTGCAGGCGTTCGACGCGCTCCGCCAGCGCCCGGCGCTGATCGTCGATGCGTGCCAGCGCCTGTGCGCCGGTGTGGAGGATGGCACGCAGGGCGCGCACCTCGCCTTCGGCGTCGG
>DAOTWI010000582.1:0-6273 GCA_034436075.1 Roseiflexus sp. | reverse complement strand
TGCCATACGCCGCACGATGACGCGCTGTTGCGCATCAGGCGTGGCGTTCGCCCATTCCTGCAACTGCGGCAGGACGCGGCTCTCAGCGGCGAATGCGGGCGTCGCCAGTGTGCTGAACAGCAGCAGCAGCGCCAGCAGGACGGCGAGGGCCGGCTGGTGCAGGCGGCGCCAGTTGGCAATCCGCCGCGGGATGGCGGGTGGTGCGTTGGGAGCTGCATTGTGCATGGCAACCTCCGTGATTCGTTGTTGTACCAAAACGTCAAGGTTGTGCCGGTATCGTCTGGCGCAACGGTCTGCACAGCGCAGCGCAGACCGCTCCAGAATATACTCTATCCCAATGCGCGAACGCACTCTATGGTATGTGTGTGGCAGTTGCGTGTGAGTTGCGTGCAGGTGAGAGGAGAGAGAAAAGAGGCGAGAGGCGAGAGGCAAGAGGCAAGAGGCGAGAGGCGAGAGGCAAGAGGGAAGAGGCGAGAGGCAAGAGGTGAGAGGCAAGAGGTGAGAGGCGAGAGGCAAGAGGTGAGGGGAGAGAGGCAAGAGGTGCGAGGCGAGAGGCAAGAGGCAAGAGGTGCGAGGAGAGAGGCAAGAGGCAAGAGGTGCGAGGAGAGAGGCAAGAGGCAAGAGGCAAGAGGCAAGAGGCAAGAGGCAAGAGGCAAGAGGTGAGAGGTGAGAGGAGAGAGGCAAGAGGCAAGAGGCAAGAGGTGAGAGGAGGGAGGTGGTAGGGCAGGGGTAGGGGCGTGACGCCGCCGCACCGGAGCTGTGGCAAGCGCCACCCGCGCTATCGCCGTACCATTGTGCACGCATGCGAGTCTGCTACGCGCCAAAAAGGCTTACAGGGTGCGCCCCCTAACACGAACTTTACGCTGGCTTTGCTATGCTTGTTTCATTCCCGCAACATTGCAACTTGACTGAATCTGACTATACTGCATTATGTCTGTAGCGCGCCAGTATCACAGCACCACGGAGCCGGATTAGCCTCTCGAATGATCGGGGGGTGCACGCATAGCATCATTGAATGTTCAGGCGACCGATGCCAACCCGGCGCCCTTCGTCGCAGAAGCGATCAGCAAACTGCAGGAACTCATCCTCTCCCCTCTGGCGGTGTCAGTCGCATGAAGCGTGCACAAATTCGAGTACAGCGAAAGGCGGAACCATGCGACGTTTATGGCTCATCCTCACCCTCTGGGCGATGCTCCTCGCAGCGTGCAATGCGCCGCAGCCATCGGACGGCGCAACCTCCACGCCCAGAGCGACGCCGACGATCAGACGCGATGAGCAGGTAACGATCTCATTTGCAGTACGGGACTATGAACGCCCGGTGTACCAACCGCTTGCGGATCGCTTCATGGCAGACCATCCCGGCATCAAGGTTGTTCTGGTATCGCTCGATGAGGCATTGCTGGATGAGTCCGGCAGCGACGCCTCGACTGATTCGATTGAGACTCTGCGACGAGTCGTCTCCGCGGCTGATACGGCGTCTGCATCCATGCTGACCCCCGAGGCGTTCGGCACGCCGCTGCTGCTCGACCTCAAGCCGCTGATGGATGCTGATGCGTCGTTTCAGCGCGACGACTTCTTTCCCGGCGCCATCGAGCGTTACGCAGCGAAAGGCGGAGTCTGGGCGCTGCCACGCTTCTATGAAGTTGTTCCGTTGATTATCTACAACCGCACCCTGTTTCAGAACGCTAATCTGCCTGAACCGCGTCCCGGCTGGACATGGGACGATCTCCTGGCAGCCGCCGAGCGCCTGACCGAATCCGACAGTCTGATGAACCGCACCTGCGGGTTTATCGATCCGAGCGACGGTTTTCTGCCGTTCCTGGCGCTGCTCGAAAAGCAGGGGATCAACCCGCTGACCGCATCACCAGAGAAAACAGACCTCACGTCTCCGGCGTATGTGGCGGCGCTCGAACGCATTCAGGAGTGGTATCGCACCTGCGTCCTGGCGCTGCGCTATTACAGCGATCCGGCTAACGACCCGACGCTGCTGGTGCGCGAAGGACGAATGGCGCTCTGGAGTGATGGCATCTATATCGGCGACGATGACGGCGAGGACTGGACGCCGGATTTCCCGGTGGGATATGCGCCCTTTCCGGCATCTGTCCTGACCCCCTTCTACAGTTCGACCGAAGGGTTCATCATCAGCGGCGGAACGGCGCACCCCGAGGCTGCCTGGCGCTGGATCGAGTGGCTCTCGCGTCAACCGGTTGCCGCCGATCTCTCGGTCATCCCGGCGCGGCAATCGGTGGCGCAGCAGACGGAGTTCTGGAGCCGGCTCGATCCGCAGATTCCCGAAGCCTACCGCTGATCGATCGCCAATAGCGGAACGCTGCCAGACAGTCAGTTCGATCATACTGTGCTCGATGCGCTTAGCCACGCGCTTTCCACCGTCGTGTTCGCGTTCGGCGATTCGAAGAAGAGTGCGCGTCAGGCGCTGGCGGAAGCGCAGCGCCTGATGCAAGAATCGATGACGCAGCAGGACGTGACGCCAACGCCAAAGCCCTATATCGGTCCAGTCGTGGTTGCCACGCCCGAACCGCAGGAAGCGCCGCCCGGCGCCGTGACCGTGACGTTTGGCAGTCCTGAGAGTCCCTTCATCCGCCGCCTCGTGCGCGCCTTCCGTGAGCAGCGGCCGGGTATCTTCGTCCAGCTCAAGGAGGTGAATTGGTCATCTGGCGCCCAGGACATGAGCGCAGCGACGCTGGCGCAGGCGTATGATTGCTTCCTCTGGAGCGGTCCGCTCTCGGGTGATGACGAGACGGCGCTGCTTGACCTGCGCCCATTGATGGATGCCGATCCCGCCTTCCCGCGCGACGATGTTCCGCCCGCCGTGTTAGCCTATTACACACGTGGCGGGCGCTTGTACGGCTTGCCCTACACGGTCAAAGTGCGCAGCCTGATCTACAATCGCGCCCTCTTCGAGACGGCAGGCGTGCAACCGCCGCGCGCCGACTGGACGCCGAACGACTTCCTGGCTGCGGCGCAGGCGCTTCCCAGGGGCACAGAACAGGCGCCGCGATGGGGGTATCTGCCGCTGGGCCGTGCGCGAGCGGATCTGTTGTTCTTCATCAGTCAGTTCGGCGCGCGCCTGATGGTCGGCGAGGGCAAAGACCTGCGCCCAAACTTCACCGACCCAAAGACCATCGCCGCCATCCGCTGGTACCTCGATCTGAGCATGGTGCATAAAGTGGCGCCGCCGCCCGATTTCGCCTACTGGCGTCGCGGTCTCGCTGATAGTCCGTACTATGAACTGGTTCAGTCTGGACGAGTCGGGATGTCGCTGGGGGATGCAGACATGTTTCTGGGAGGTGTCGTTTTTCAGCAACCCGGTGCGCCGCCGGTTAAGCGCGACATCCGGGCGGCGCCGCTACCGGTTGGCGGCGCCGGTGTGCCGCCAGGCGAATTGTCCGTGACCGGACTCTTCATTTCGGCGCGGGCGCAGCAACCGCAAGCCTGCTGGGAATGGATCGCGTTCTTCTCTGGCAGGTTGCCGGCATCCGTGCCGGACGCGATGCCTGCCCGTCGTTCCGTGGCGCAGTCTCAGGCGTTTACGTCACAACTGGCGCCCTGGAAGGCGGAGCAGTTTGCGACAATGCGGGCGACTCTGGAGATGCCGTCAAAGAACCTCGCCGATCCAGACATCATCTACAGCCGTTACTCCGACCCGTACTGGTTTTTCAAGGCGCTGACCGCCGTTGTGGAGGAAGGCGCAAACCTCGAAGAAGAACTCGCCAGGGCGCAACGGTTGACGACCGCGTACATCGAGTGCCTGAACCAATCCGGCGGCAAGCCAGCAGCGTGCGCAAAACAGGTCGACCCGGAGTATCGAGGGTCGAACGTCGAAGACTGAACCGATTGTTTCCCTCCCGATTCTTGTGGACGTTTCAGGGGCGCAATGGAACTTTTCCGGCAGCATCGGCGTCCTGAGTCAGGCGCATGCACTGATGCAGTGATGTCTCATACCGATATCATTGCGGATCGATGGCATTTGGTTATACTACATGCTGTCTATGTACAAACGCTGAAAGGCGAAATCATGCGACGTTTGTGGATACTCTTGACCCTTTGGGCAATCCTCCTGGCATCGTGCGGCGCGCCGCAGCCACCAGGCGAAGCAACGGCGGTCCCCGGCGCAACGCCGACAAGGGGGAGCGAGACGGTCACCATTTCATTTGCGGTGTGGGAGTACGAACGCAATATCTACGAGCCGCTCGTGGAGCGTTTTACGACGGAGTATCCCAACATCAAGGTGGTCCTCGTATCGCTCGATGACATCATGATGGTTGATCCGGGCAGTGAAGGACCAACCAATCCGCTCGATTTTCTGCGGCGGATCGTTTCAGCCGCGGATACTGCTCCCGCGTTTGCCTTGATGCCGGAAGCGTTTGGCACGCCCCTCGTGCTCGACCTCAAGCCGCTGATGGATGCCGACGCGTCGTTTCAGCGTAACGATTTCCTTCCCGGCACAATCGAGCGCTACACGGCGAAGGGCGGGGTCTGGGCGCTGCCGCGCTACCACGGCGTGCCATTGCTCGTCTATAACCGCGCATTGTTCCAGAATGCCAATCTGCCCGAACCGCGTCCTGGCTGGACATGGGATGATCTCATGGCAGCCGCCGAGCGCCTGACCGAGCGCAGCGGTCTGACGACCCTCACCTACGGGTTCATGGAGCCAAGCAGCGGTCTGCTGCCGCTCCTGGGGCTACTCGACAAACAGGGGATCAATCCACTGACCGCAGCAGCGGAGGAAACGGATCTCACGGCGCCGGAGTATGTTGCAGCGGTCGAGCGCATCCAGGGGTGGTACCGCACCGGCGTGCTGGTCGAACCGTATGCGCGCGGCGCTTCTTCTGACGATCCCGCGCGCCTGGTGCGCGAAGGGAAGGTCGCCATCTGGAGCGACATGTCGTCTATCAGCAATGACGACGGCTCGCCCTGGACGCCCGATTTTCCGGTTGGGCGCGTACCGTTCCCGAAGAGTTCCGTCTTCGATCCCTTCTTCAGTTCCACCGAGGGGTTCATGATCAGCGGCGGCACGGCGCACCCCGACGCCGCCTGGCGCTGGATCGAATGGCTCTCGCGCCAGCCGGCCGCCGAGGATCAGCAGGGTTTTGGTCCGTTCTCACGTCTGCCCGCCCGGCAGTCGGTCGCGCAACAGACGGAGTTCTGGAGCAAACTCGACCCGCAGACTGCTGAGGCGTACCGCTGGGCGATCGAGAATAGCGGGACGCTGCCGAGCCAGCAATTCGACTATACGGTGATTGGCGCGTTGAGCCAGGCGGTTTCCGCAGTCACCAGCGATCCAAAGGCGAATGTGCGCCAGGCGCTGGCGGAGGCGCAACGCCAGATGCAGGAACAGATTGCACAGCGGGAACTGACGCCGACGCCAAAGCCGAATCTCAATCCGGTGGTGGTGGCCACGCCGGAGCCCAATGAAGCGCCAGCCGGCGCTACGACCGTGACATTTGGACTCTATGGCTACAATCCAACGGAATTGCGCCGCCTGACACGCGCCTTCCGCGACCAGCGCCCCGATATCTTTGTGCAGTTGAAACAGTTCGAGTGGACGCCTGACATGCAGGAGATCACTGCTGCCACGCTGGCGCAGACCAATGACTGTTTCTTCTGGTTCGGTCCACTCTCCAGCAACGATTATGCAGCCGTGCTCGACCTGCGCCCGCTGATCGAGGCGGATCCCTCCTTCCCGCGCGACGATGTCCTCCCGGCGGCGCTGGCGCTGTACAGCCGCGAGGGGCGCATCTACGGGCTGCCTTATGCGGTCAATATGCGCAGTCTGATCTATAATCGCGCCGCATTCGAGGCAGCAGGATTGCAACCGCCGCGCGCTGACTGGAAGCCGAGCGATTTTCTGGCGGCGGCGCAGGCACTCACCAGGGGTGAAGGAAACGATCAACGGTGGGGGTACGTGCCATTGGGCGGTCCGCAGTCCGACCTGCTCTTTTTCATCAATCAGTTTGGCGCACGCCTGATGGTTGGCGAGGGCAAAGATCTGCGTCCGAACTACACAGATCCGAAGACGATCGCTGCCATTCGCTGGTACCTTGATCTGAGCATGGTGCACAAAGTCGCGCCGCCGGTCAAGTTCCCCTATCGGCGCGACGATTTTGGCGGTGAGGATCGTTCCTATGAACTGGTTCAGTCTGGTCGGGTCGGCATGTGGTTCGGGTATGCCGAGTCATTTCAGGAAGGGGTCGTCATTCAACCGATTGAGCCAGGGGGCGGACCGGCGCCGACTGCCGCGCCGCTGACGCC
>DAOTWI010000581.1:0-2805 GCA_034436075.1 Roseiflexus sp. | reverse complement strand
TGACGTGTTGCGCCCGCCGCGCGCGACACGTCATCCTCGACATCAGCGGCGTCACGTCGGTCGATACCCAGGTGGCGCAGGCGCTCGTCCAGACAGCGCGATCCCTGAGTCTGCTCGGCTGCCAGGTGACGCTCACCGGCGTCTCGGCGACTGTGGCGATGACCTTGACCCATCTGGAGGTGGCGCTGGACGGCATCCATACGGTGCGTTCGCCGCAGGAGGCGCTCGCTGTGAGAACTGAGAGCCGAGGACTGAGAACCAAGAACTGAGAACCAAGAACTGAGAACTGAGAGCCCGGCGGGCAACGTCAGGGGCTTCATCGGTGCGGCGTCACGCCCTTGCCTTCTGCTTTCACTCTCTTCCCGCCGGCGGACTGTACACCAGGTGATTGACCGGTCCATACCCTCTGCCAATAGCCGGTGCGTGAACGATGGCATCGCGCAGGTAGGCGTGCGCCTGACGCACTGCTGCTTCGACCGGCGATCCGCGCGCGAGCAGCGCCGCGATGGCGGCAGCATAGGTGCAGCCAGTGCCGTGGGTGTGATGCGTCTCCAGTCGTTGCGCGCGCAGTTCGACAAACCGCTCCCCATCATAGAGAAGATCGACAACCTCGCTCCCCGGCAGGTGCCCGCCTTTGAGCAGCACATACTGCGCACCGAGCGCGTGCAGATCGCGCGCGGCATCCGCCATATCGCGTTCACCGGTCACCTGGCGATTGAGCAGCACCGACGCTTCCGGCAGGTTTGGCGTGATGACCAGCGCCAGCGGCAACAGGCGCTCGCGCAGGGTCGTGATGGCGTCTTCTTCCAGCAGGCGCGCACCGCTCTTTGCGACCATCACCGGATCGATCACCAGGCGCTTGATGTGATACCGCTCGAGCGTATCGGCAACCGCCTCGATGATGGCTGCATTGCCGAGCATGCCGGTTTTGACGGCATCAGCGCCAATATCGTCGAGCACGGCTTCGATCTGCGCAGCAACCATTGCCGGTTCGAGCATGACAACGGCGCGCACCTCGAGCGTGTTTTGCGCGGTAATGGCGGTAATCGCACTGGCGCCATACACGCCGTGCGCCATGAAGGTTTTCAGGTCTGCCTGAATGCCAGCTCCGCCGCCAGAGTCGGAGCCGGCGATCGTCAATGCTCGTGGGACCATAGGTAACTCCTCATCGTACAAGAAGTATCGTCAGCAGCAGCGCAACGCCAGCCAGCGCCCCGTCCCGCCAGCCAAACCGGTAGTTGCGCAACGGGGTGCGCCGCGGGCTGCCGAATCCGCGTGTTTCCAATCCCTCTGCCAGCTCATCGGCAAAACGCATGACGTTCAACAAGAGCGGCGTCAGCAGAAGCGGACCGTTGCGCAGCAGATGCCACCCATCGAACCGAATGCCGCGACTCGCCTGCGCCTCGTACACTTCGCGCGCCAGCGTTCCCATCATCGGCGTGAAACGCAGCGCCCCTTCCAGCAGAAACGCAATCTGCGACGGGACGCCGCTCGCCAGGAGCGCATCTCCTAACTCCTCAGGAGGGACGACGCCAAAGAATATGACCCCCGCGCCAACGAGCGCTGTCAGGCGCAAGGCTGCGCTGATCGCCGCCTCACACCCGCTGCTCCACCCGGCCACCAGTGCAAAGAGCAGCAGCGTCGGCGCCAGCGCCTTCATCACCTGAAGCCAGCGCCGCCCAAGTCCGGTTCCGATCAGCAATATTGCCAGCCCGCCGCTGATGACCGCGAGACGCGCGAGATCGAGCGTCAGGATAATCGCCGCCGAGCCGATCAGGTATGCCAGCGCTTTTGCACGTGGATCGATCATCTCATAGGATAGTTTTTGAAAAATAATCCGGTATCGCCACGTCTAGCCCGCACAGGCGGGCTTCGCTTCCCATAGCCCGCAGCGTATGGTTTTTGAGAAATTAATCCGGTATTGCCCGATAGAGCCCGCGCAGGCGGGCTTTGTTTCCCGGAGCCCGCAGCGTATGGTTTTTGAGAAATTAATCCGGTATCGCCACGTCTAGCCCGCACAGGCGGGCTTCGCAGCAGGAGCCCGCGACTTCAGTCGCCGGGCAGGTAGGCGGATAGCGGAATCATTTTTCAAAGTCCATGGAATATCAACCAGATAGTGGACAATCGCGAGGTCGGCGTTGGCTGAGCCCTGTCACCTGCACGCCGCCTGCCGTTCGTTGCGTCGCCGGATCGCCTCTTCCGCTGGCAGCCGCAGCCGCGCTCGATCAATGATCGCTGGTTGCGCACAGATCGCCACCGGTGACCCGCTGGCAACGATTGTTCCAGCATCCAGCACAGCCCAGCGAGTACAGAGCGCATATGCCCATTCCGTGTCGTGGGTGGCAACGATGACCGTCACGCCATCACGCGCAACATCAGTCAACAGCATGCGCAACGCCTGCCGGCTGAACGCATCCTGCCCCGCCGTCGGTTCGTCAAGGAGCAGCACGGATGGGTGCGACGCCAGCGCCGCCCCTATCGCCACGCGTCGCTGCTCGCCAGCGCTCAACTGGTGCGGCGAGCGGTGCAGCAACGCTTCCAGGCGGCACCGGTCAATGACATGGCTGAGCCAGGCGCGATCCAATCGTCGAAGTGCGCGCGGTCCCGCCTCTAGTTCATCCTGCACTGTCGGCGCGAACAGCATATGCCCCGGATGCTGCACAACCAGCCCAACGCTGCGCGCGATCTCCCAGAGCGGCTGTCGCCCGATCGCCCGCCCCTGAATGCGAATCATGCCGCGTTGTGGACGAAGCAACCCATTGCCCAGTTTGAGCAGCGTTGTTTTGCCCGCGCCGTTGGCGCCCA
>DAOTWI010000580.1:0-7838 GCA_034436075.1 Roseiflexus sp. | reverse complement strand
GGAGCGCCGGCATTCTGGGAACATTCGATTGATTGTGTGCAGTGAGGGGCATATGTTCGACACGGTTCTGGTCGCCAATCGCGGTGAGATTGCGTTGCGCGTTATGCGCGCCTGCAAGGAATTGGGGCTGCGGACGGTTGCGATCTACAGCGAAGCCGATCGTCACGCGCCGCACGTGGCGTATGCTGATGCCGCCTATCTTGTAGGACCGGCTTCAGCCGCGCAGAGTTATCTGAACATCGAGCGGATCATCGAAGTCGCGCGCGAGTCGGGGGCTGGCGCCGTGCATCCGGGGTATGGCTTCCTGGCGGAAAACCCTTCATTTGCGCGCGCCGTCACTCTGGCTGGTCTGGTGTTCGTCGGTCCTCCGGCTGAGGTGATGGACCGGATGGGTGGAAAGGTTGCCGCGCGCCGCGAGGCGAAAGCCGCAGGGGTGCCGGTGGTGCCTGGGACGCTCCATCCAATTGGGACGCTCGAGGAATTGCGCGCCTGTGCGCACGAATATGGCTACCCCATCGCCATCAAAGCCGTCGCGGGCGGCGGCGGGCGCGGCTTCCGCGTTGTGTTCGAGGAGAGCGAATTGCGGCAGGCGTTCGAGAGTGCGCGCCGCGAGGCGGAACTTGGTTTCGGCAATGCTGATGTGTATGTCGAGAAATATCTGACCGATCCGCGCCATATCGAGATTCAGGTGCTGGCTGATTCCTACGGAACCGTGCTCCATCTGGGCGAGCGCGAGTGTTCGGTTCAGCGCCGTCATCAAAAGTTGATCGAGGAAAGCCCATCACCGGTGATGACGCCTGAGATGCGCAAGCGTATGGGAGAAGCAGCCGTGCGCCTGGCGAAGCAGGTCGGGTATGTCAGCGCCGGCACGCTGGAGTTTATCTACCAGGACGGCGAGTTCTATTTCCTCGAAATGAACACCCGCATTCAGGTTGAGCATACGGTCACCGAGATGGTCACCGGCATCGATCTGGTGAAGGCGCAGTTACGGATTGCGCGCGGCGAACGGCTCTGGCTAACACAGAACGACGTCGTGCTTCGCGGACACGCGATTGAATGCCGGATCAACGCGGAAGACCCCGCCAGCAACTTCCGCCCCTCGCTGGGAACGCTCGTCGAGTACAGCGAACCATACGGCTTTGGCGTGCGTGTCGACAGCGGCGTGCACAAGGGGTATACTATTCCGCAACATTACGACTCGCTGATCGCCAAGTTGATCTGCTGGGGTGACGACCGCGCGGAGGCGATTGCGCGTATGCGCCGAGCCTTGATGGATTACCGGGTTGTCGGTGTGGCGCATACTATTCCGTTCCACATTCTGACTATGTCGCATCCGGTGTTTCAGGAGGGCAGAGCGACGATCAATTTTATTCCGCAGCACCTTGCGGATCAGTTAGGCACGCTGGTTCAGGGTCCGTTGAGTCCGGTGTCCGCTGGCGCCATGTCCGGCGGACCGGCGCGCATCTTCGAGGTCGAAGTCAACGGACGGCTCTTCAACGTTCGGGTGGCGGAAGCTGAGACGCGCGCAGAGCGGACGGAACGGCGCGCCCGGCAGTCGAGCGACCGTGCTGCGCATCGCGCACTCCATCCCATCGCCGATGGGGTTGCCAGTGCGCTGCAGGGAACGATTTCAGCAGTGCTGGTATCGCCTGGTCAGGAAGTGCAGGCGGGTCAGGTAGTGTTCGTGATCGAAGCCATGAAGATGGAGAACGAAATCGCCGCGCCGCGCAAGGGGATCATCGGCGAGGTGCGCGTGCAGGTTGGGCAGACGGTCGAACCTGGCACGGTGCTGGCGACGTATCGCGTTGCCGGAGAAGCGGCGGCATAACCATGTGAGACGTCAATGAATGAACCAGAACTCTTCGTTGCCAGTGTGACGCCGTTCACGTCGCCGTCGGGCGCGGTCGATCACAGTTTCATCATCAGGCATCTGCGCTGGCTGGAAGCGCAGGGGGTCGATGGCGTCGTACCGTGTGGCACAACCGGCGAAGGGCAGTCGTTGAGCGTTGCCGAGCGTATGGCGATCTTCGATACGGTGCTGCGCCACCGTGGGCGGCTGCGGGTGTTTGCGGGAACCGGCTGCGCAGCATTGAGCGATACGATTGCCTTGACGCGCTACGCGATCGAGCGCGGCGCCGAGGCGGCGCTGGTGTTGCCGCCATTTTATTTCAAGAATCTGAGCGACGCTGGTTTGCTCGGGTACTACCGCGCACTGTGCGATGCGCTGCCGTCTGGCGCGCTCCTGATCCTGTACCACATCCCGCCGATGAGCCAGATACCCATTTCCCCCGCTGTGATCGAGGGTCTCTACCAGAGCCATCCGCACATGGTGTACGGCTTGAAGGACAGCGGCAGCGATCCGGCGTATCTGGCGATGCTGACGCGACAGTTTCCCGCATTGCGCGTGTATGTTGGCAGCGCCGCGCTGCTGGCGCAGGCGCTGCGCGACGGCGCGGCAGGCGGGATCTTTGCGCTGAGCAATGCCTTCCCGCGTGAAATGCGCGCCGTCATGACCACTCATCTGACTGGCGGCGATGTGGAGGCTGCCCAGCAGCGGGTGACGGCGCTCAGCCAGGCGCTCAAGCCGTATGGCAATCCGCCAGCGATCAAGGCGCTGCTAGCGCGCCTTGCCGATCTGCCGCACGCCTCATCGCGCTTCCCGCTCGTTGATCTGACTCCCGGCGAAGCGGAGACGCTCTGGGCGGCGGTGCAGCAGGTCGACGCGACGTGAACACCGTGCGCCGGTTCTCCCTCATACCAGAGTGGACGCCGGCGACGCCAGCGTCCACTCCCTCATCACAGGGTGGAGGCGCTGATGCCCAGGTCTTCGCCCCCGCCCTCGCGTCCACCCGCTCATCACAGGGATGGAGCCTCCCCGCCCGGCGGCTGATGGGCTTTGAATAATTATTCCGCTATCCATTCGTCCGCCCGGCGGCTGAAGCCGCGGGCTCCTGCTGCGAAGCCCGCCTTCGCGGGCTAGGACGTGGCGATACCGGATTATTTTCTCAAACTCCATAAGCCGCGGGCTCCTGCTGCAAAGCCCGCCTTCGCGGGCTAGACGTGGCGATACCGGATTATTTTCTCAAAAACCAGCCGAAAAAGTCAGAAAACTTCGTTTACTGACCAATAAGCTGTGGGCTACGGAAAGCGAAGCCCGCCTGCACAGGCTGGACCGCGCTCTATCAGATCAATTCCTCAACGGGGAAGTATTCAACGGCGCCGCAGGACTCTCAGAGGACGATCTTCCTGATGTTGACCAATCTTGCATGCGTTGACCGCCTCGTGATTGGCAGGGGCTGAGCCTGTCGAAGCCCCGCCAGCTCCACAGGCGCCGGCTTCCACCCTCACGGTTTCGCCCCTGGCGCACTGACGACCGTGTGGTAAATCTCCTCAATCTGGCGCGCTGCGCGTTCCCACGAGAGGTCGCACACGGCGCGTTCACGCACGCGCCGGCCAACTTCCTGCGCCCATTCCGGCTGATCGAGCGCCAGCGCAATCTTTGCCGCCAGGTCTTCGGCGCTGCCGTAAGCGGCGTAGATGCCGCAGTCGCCGAGGAACTCGCGCGCGACCGGCGTGTCAAAGGCGACCACCGGCAACCCCATCGCCATGTAATTGCCGATCTTGCCGTTTCCTTCCGTCCGGCTCATTTTTGGCGCGACCGCCACCTCGCCGAGCGCCAGGTAGGCGTGCAGGTCGCGGTAGAAAATGCGCCCTGGCAGAGTTACGTGGCTTCCCACGCCGAGCGACTCAGCATAGGCGCGGTAACTGGCCGGGTCGGGGTGCCCCATAATGAGGAAATGCACATCCGGTCGATGCGCAGTGACGATCCGCGCCGCCTGGATCAGGTGGTGCGTTCCCTGGTAGGGCGCCAGCAGCCCGATGTAGACTACAATCCGCCGATCCTGCGGAATGCCAAGCTGGCGGCGCAGTTCGCGGCGCTGCGCTTCCCATTCCGGCGATCCGTCGAACGGGCGGAAACGCTGCGTGTTGACGCTGTCAACCACCGTGTAGAGCCGGTCGGGACGCACTGAACCATCGCGGCGCAACAGGTTCGCAGCATTGACCGTTGAGGTGATGACGGCATCGGCGTTGCGGTTGATCCTGCGTTCCAGGCGCGTCAACAGCGGGAAAAGCGGGTTGGTGCGCTTGATAAAGCCATGATCGAGCATTTCGCTGGTCATGCTTCCCTGATAATCGAGGATGAGCGGAATGCCCAGCAGACGCTTCAACGCCAGCCCGACGAAGGCTGCCTCGTGGGTATGGGCGTGAATAATGGTTGGGCGGATCTCCAGCGCAACACGCAGGCTGCGCCACGCCAGCCCGACATCCAGGTACAGTTTGTGGCGCGACGATCCGACAACAGCGCGCCGAATCCAGGGCACGTCCCACGAGCGGCGAATGTCGAGCCCGGGCATATCGTCGCCATTGTGATAGGTCGCCAGCACCAACCGATGCCCGAGTTGCTGAACGGCTTTGGCCTCCTCCCAGATGCGCACGTGATTGCCGTAATCCGAAAAAAAACTGGTCGACGCCAGCATCAGAATCGTGTAAGGCACAGGGTATCCTGAACAGAATCAAACGGCAGGCAGTTGCGCCAGCCAGGTCGGGAGTTCACCGATATGCGATAACGTCACATATCTGCCAGTGATCGCTCCTTCGTCGGTCACACGTTCGTGGTCCCAGGTCAGGCGGTACGGAATGTAGACCGCGTTCCCGCCGACTTCGACCACCGGCAGGATATCAGATTTCAGCGAATTGCCAACCATCAAGAAGCAGCGCGGCTCGATGCCATGCCGATTCATCACGGCGGCATAGGCGCCGGGCGTCTTTTCGCTGACAATCTCGACATGCTGGAAAGAATCTGCGATGCCGGATCGCGCAATTTTGCTTTCCTGATCGAACAGATCACCTTTGGTGATAATCATCAGCCGGTACGATGCACTGAGCGATGCAATCGTTTCACGGACCCCCGGCAACAACTCAACTGGCGCGCGCAGCATATCGCGGGCAAAGTCGATGATCTGGCGAATCTCATACGCTCCGATGCGCCCATCGGTCATCTCAATTGCGGTTTCAATCATCGACAGGGTAAACCCTTTGACGCCGTACCCGAAGAACGCCAGGTTGCGCATTTCGGTCGCATACAACCGTTGATCGATCGTTGCGGCGTCCTGAAAAGGCGCAAGCAGGCGTTTGAACCGCTCCTGGGTGAGAGAATAGAGGTTCTCGTTGTGCCAGAGCGTATCGTCGGCATCAAATGCGATGGTGGTGATCATAGGAGTTAGGAGTTAGGAGTTAGGGATTAGGGGTTAGAAATGCCTTCGCACCTTCCACCTTCTCATATCTGTCCTGCCTGCAATTCCTCTCGCCTCGCGCCCCGCACCTCTCGCCTCACGCCCATCGCCTCGCGCGTTGCTTAACCTTTCCACCTTCAACCTGCGCTCCTGCGATGGGTGACGCCTTGCCTTCCCCCCAATCTCTTATTGCCTCGCCCCTCATCCCTCTCACCTCGCCCCTCGTCCCTCTCGCCTCGTCCCTCGTCCCTCTCGCCTCACGTCGTTTGCCTCTCACCTGTCACCGTTGATATGCTTTATCCAATATCTCAACGACATGGCGCACCTGCATCTTCGAGCCGCGGCGGCGCAACCCGCTCTCAAGTTGCAGATGGCAGCCAGGATTCGCAGTGACGATCACCTCTGCGCCAGTGGCTTCGGCGTGGTTCAGTTTGCGTTCACCGAGGCGGGACGCCATATCGGGCTGCGTCACATTGTAGATGCCAGCCGAGCCGCAGCAGAGCGACGATTCCTGCATTTCACGCAATGTGACGCCAGGGATAGCGCGCAACAGTTGGCGCGGTTGGGCGCTGATGCGCTGCGCATGCGCTAGATGGCATGGCTCCTGGTATGTCACCGTCAGGTTCAGCGGGCGCATGGCGGCGGTATTCAGATCGAGCGCCGCCAGAAACTCGGTCACATCCTTCACTTTTGCGGAGAAGCGACCGGCGCGATCCGCCCACCGCGGATCGTCGTGGAGCAGATGCCCGTATTCCTTGAGCGTCGAGCCGCACCCGGCGGCATTGACGATAATCGCATCAACCCCTAAACCCTCAAATGCGGCGATATTCTGACGCGCCAGGTCGCGCGCGCCGCTCAGGTCGCCGCCGTGAGCGTGAAGCGCGCCGCAGCACCCCTGATCCGGCGGCAGGATAACCGTGCAACCATTCTTGCGCAACACGCGAATAGTCGCCTCGTGAACATCGGCGAACGCCGTGGACATAATGCAGCCGGTAAGCAACGCAACAGTGAAGCGTTCTGCACCTTCCGCCGGAAGGATCTGCCCTTCGGGAACAGTAAACCGGTCGCAGATCGGCGGCAGGAGCGCCTCAGTCTCAGCGAGTTTCAGGGCGCGGAGCATGCCGCTGCGGCGCGCCAGCGCCTGCGCGCCGCTCTTCTGGTACAACCACATGAGGCGCGAGAAGAGGCGAAACAGCCCTGGACGGCGGAAGAGAACGCCGAATGCGCTGAAACGCAGGAGGCGCGCCAGCCAGGGGTGCGGCGGGAGGCGACCATCAGCCTTTGCCTGCTCGATCTGCGTGCGCGACGTCTCCAGAATCTGTCCGTACAACACGCCGCTGGGGCAGACGGCTTCACAGGCGCGGCAGTTGAGGCAGGCGCTCATCTGCTCCTGAAAGACGTCGCTTTCCATGCCGATACGCCCATCAGCGACGGCTTTCATCAGATAAATGCGACCACGCGGCGAGAACTGCTCGAGCCCGGTTTCGCGGTACGTCGGGCAGGCGGGCAGGCACAACCCGCAGTGAACGCACGAATTGATCACAGCATCACTGGGAATATCGGGACCGGCGAACGGAACGCTGGCGGTAATCTCATGCTCGGCAATCATAGCGTTGACTCTTGCATCCAGAACGACCACAACAACCATTGTCCCAGGCACAGCCTGCCGTAGGACGCGCTCCCGGCAGACACACCGTTCATCCCACGCACCCGGTAGCGTGCGTATAATACCGTTTCCCTGCACAGCGTGCAAATCGAGGGCATATGGGTGCAGGCATGATTGGACAGCAGCCCGGCGACTATTTGAATAACTATTCCGCTCTCCGCCCACCCGCCCGGCGGCTGATGGGGTTTGATTAAATATTCCGCTATTCCGCCTTGTAGCCCGGCGACTGAAGTCGCCGGGCTACGGGATGCGAAGCCCGCCTGCGCGGGCTAGACGTGGCGATACCGGATTAATTTCTCAAACTCCATAAGCCGCGGGCTACGGGATGCGAAGCCCGCCTGCGCGGGCTAGACGTGGCGATACCGGATTAATTTCTCAAAAACCATAACGCCCGCGCTGCGTGGACGAAGCCCCGCTCGCGCGGGGCTGACGGGATAGGCACTTGCATACGTTGTCAAATACCGGACGAAGCCCCGCTCGCGCGGGGCTGGCGGCAGGCATCCGCTCGCCTCGTGGCGAGGGCGCGGATGCACCCTTTGTGGAACCAGCCCGACGGTCGACCGCCGGGCGAGGGTATGGTGAGATGGACGTGGTTCCCGTTACGGCACGAAGGTATACCCGATATTCCGCACAGTCAGGATGTGGCGAGGTTGATCGGCGTCACGTTCGAGTTTGGCGCGCAATCGCCAGACCGAGGTGGCGACGATGCTGCGCGACTGCCGCGTGGTATAGCCCCAGATATGCTGAATGATCTGGCTCGTCGTGCAGACCTGACCGCTGCGTTTCATCAGGAACGACAGCAGGTGCACCTCGCGTGGCGTCAATTCGACCGCCGGACGGTCGGATGTCACACAAATCTGCCCGGCTGGATCGAGAAC
>DAOTWI010000579.1:0-3150 GCA_034436075.1 Roseiflexus sp. | reverse complement strand
TGGGCGCCCTTGTGCGTGGGTGCGGCGGCGCCGCGCCCCTACGTGCAACCTTCCTGCCCATGTGCGTCCTGCGCCAGCATGTCTTCGCGTGGCGGGCTGAAGGTGTCGATTGCCAGCGATGCTTCGAGCGTCTCAACCCCATGCGGCGTATTCCCCGGCAGCGTGACCGTTTCGCCTGGCGCGACATCGCGCGCTTCCCCATTGATGAAGAAGCGCAGTCTGCCCGAAATGAGATAGGTGATCTGGTCGTGAGGATGGCGGTGCTCCGGTAGCCGCGCGCCCTGATCTAGTTCGACGATGATCTGCTGCATCCGTTCGGTGAGGGCGATCGTGCGGCGGCGAATGCCGGGCGCGACCTCGAACCAGCGTTCCTTCTGCTGCTCTGTCACGGTCTGTTGCTCCTTCTGTGAAACGTTATCGCCGATTGTGACGTATCATTGATCAGAAATCACAGGGTGTTGATTCGGTAATGAGACCATGATACACCATGCGCTGCTGGAGACGGACGGTTTCCTGGCGGCGGCGAAAGAACGAAGGAAGCGACAATGACAGGCTTGCTCAGCATCTTATCCGCGTTTGGTCTTTCGACTGCCGCTGGTCTCAACGCCTACATTCCGCTGCTGACGGTCGGTTTGCTGGCGCGCTATACCGACCTTGTTCACCTCAACGCGCCCTATGATGTGGTGGAACACCCGGTCTTCCTGCTGGTGGTGGCGATGCTGACGCTGCTCGATCTCATTGGCGACAAAATCCCGGCAGTCGATCATGCGCTGCATCTGGCGGGCATGGTGATCAGCCCGGCGGCTGGCGCGATCGTCTTTCTGGCGGCGAACAGTTCAACCGGCGCGGTTGATCCGGTGCTGGCGGCGGTGTGTGGCATCCTGGCGGCTGGCGCCACGCATATCGGGCGCAGCGCCGTGCGACCGGTTGCAACTGCAACCACCGGCGGCGCGGCGAATCCGGTGATCAGCGCCATCGAGGATATCGTCTCGCTGGTGGTATCGATCCTGGCAGTGCTGGCGCCGATCCTGGCAGTTGTGATCCTTGCGCTCTTCGCGTTCGTCGCCGTGCGCGCCATCCGCCGCATCTGGCCCCGCCACCAGACCGCCTCCTCTCGCCAATGACAATCTCCCTGGTTCTGGGTTCTCAGTTCTCGGTTCTCAGTTCTGGGTTCTCAGTTCTCGGTTCTCAGTTCTGGGTTCTCAGTTCTCGGTTCTCAGTTCCCGGCTCTCTTCCTCCCACGGCTTATAATCCAGCGACTGGTGGCGGAAGTAGGTGTTGTACAGTTCGGCGTAGTGCCCGCCAGCCGCCAGGAGGTTGTCGTGGGTTCCCTCTTCGATGATCCGCCCCTGCTTCAGCACGATGATCCGGTCAGCGGTGCGGACGGTCGAGAGACGGTGGGCAATGATGATGCTGGTGCGCCCCTGCATCACCACATCCAGTCCTTCCTGAACCTGGGTCTCAGTGAACGGATCGATGCTCGCGGTGGCTTCGTCCAGGATAAAGATTGACGGGTTCTGCAACAGCACCCGCGCCAGCGCCACGAGTTGTCGTTGTCCGAGCGACAGGCGCGCGCCGCGCTCGCCGACATCGGTCTCCAGACCGTGGGGCAGATCGGCGATCCACTCATCGCCGAGTTGTCGCGCCGCTGCTTCCACTTCAGCCAGCGTCGCCTCCGGACGACCGTAGCGGATGTTGTCGGCGACCGTGCCGGAGAACAAAAATGGCGACTGCGGCACCAACCCGATCTGCCGCCGGTATTGCGCCAGGTCCAGCGTGCGAATATCGCGCCCGTCGATGAGCAGTTGACCGTCCTGAAACTCGTAGAAGCGGGTGATCAGTTTGATCAGGCTCGACTTGCCGGCGCCGGTGTGCCCCACAACCGCCAGTTTTTGCCCGGCTGGAATCGTGAGTGAGAATCCCGGCAGCACCCATTGCACTGAAGTTGACGATGGTGGTTCTGCGGTGCGATCCTGTCCGCTATCGTAGGTGAACCAGACATCCCGGAACTCAATGCGCCCGGCGAGGTGCGACACCGGTTCCCTGGCGATCTGCACCACCTTCGGCTCAGCGTCGATCAGTGCAAAGACGCGCTCGCTGGCGGATAATCCCTGCTGAAACTGGCTCCAGAATGAGGCGATGCTGGTGAGTGGAAAGAAGTAGATCGCCAGACTCTGCACGAACAGATACCATTCCCCGACCGAAACCGCACCGCCAAGGGTCAACCGCCCGCCAAAGTAAACAATGGTCGCAATTGCGATGCCGGAGAGCAGGTTCAGGATCGGAAAGATGCTGCTGAAGACGAGTCCCTGGCGCAGGCGCACCTGAAACGCCAGTTCATTCGTCTGCCGGAACTGCTGATAGATCGCCGCTTCCTGACGGAAACTTTTCGCAACCGCAATGCCGCTGACGGTCTCCTGGATCGAGGCGTTGACATTCGCCAGGGCGCGCTGCGCCTGGCGCGTCGTCAGGCGCGCGATGTGGCGAAACGTCAACGCGGCTGCGATGACGACCGGACCGGTCGCCAGCGTAATCAGCGCCAGTTGCCAGTTGATCGTGAACATCACCACTGCGATGATCGCCACCAGCAGCAACTGGCTGAGCAGGTCAATCGTCAGCGTCACCACCGTCGCAAAATCCTGCGTATCAGACGTCACCCGGCTGACGATGCGCCCTGAAGCGTACTGGTCGTAGAACGACATATCGCGCTGCAACACGGCGCGGAAGGCGTCCTCGCGCAGCGCCAGCACCACATCGCCGACCGCGCGCGCCGAGAAGGTCTGCCGCACGAAGTTGAAGAACCAGCCGAGCGCGCCCATCACGGCAACGATGGCGGCAAGCCCGATCAACACCTGCGTCGCCGGGTCGCCTGCCAGCAATTCGATGCTGCGCGAAATTGTGATCGGAATGACGGTGGCAACCAGCGACCCCAGGACGACCATGAGCGCCACCAGCGCGACGCGCCCGCTGTGGGGGCGGAAGTAGCGCCAGATCCGCCGGATCAGCGCCCGATCACTGTAACTGCGGTCGTATGCCTCGGCCGCCAGGCCGTCCATGAGGAAACCCATTGTGTGCTCCGGGAACCAAGAACCAAGAACCAAGAACCAAGAACCAAGAACCAAGAACCAAGAACCAAGAACCAAGAACCAA
>DAOTWI010000578.1:0-1688 GCA_034436075.1 Roseiflexus sp. | reverse complement strand
GGAAGAACGCCTGCGCGGCGATTTTGTCCAGGCGGTGCTGGTTGGCGCTCCCGCTGATGACGCAACGCTCCTGCAGCGCGGGCGCGAGTTGGGGTACGACCTGCGCCAGCCGCATGTCGCCCTGCTCTGCGGAGTGGCGAACGGTGATGACCGCATGATTGCCCGGCTGTCCGGCGCGCTCAGCGCCGCGCTCAATGCGCTCGGCATCGCCGCGCCGTTGATGCGCCGCATTGATGATGTGCTCTGTTACATTCCGTCGGTGAGCCGCGGCCGGCGCGCGCACGAGATTGCCGACCAACTGCACGCCCGATTGTCCGACGATATTCCTGGCGTGCTGGTGGCAATCGGGCGCGAGGCGCCGACCCTGACCCACTGGTCGCGTTCGCTCCGCGAAGCGGAACAGGCGTTGCTCATCGGGCGGGAACTGCTGGGGAACGGGCGCGTGCTCGACTTCGGCGACCTGGGGGTGTACCGCCTGCTCCTGCTGCTGCGCGAATCGCCGGAACTGTGGGAGTTCTACCGCAGCACCCTTGCGACCCTCGTCGATTACGACCGCGACCAGCATGGCGAACTGTTGAAGACCCTCGAAGCCTTCTTCGAGCACAACGGCAACCTGGCGCGCACCGCCGAGGCGCTGCACATCCACCGCAACACCCTGCTCTACCGTCTGACGCGCATCAAGGAGATTAGCGGGCGCGATCCTGATGTGGCAGAGGATCGGCTGGCGTTGTGGCTGGCGCTCAAAGCGCATCGGGTGCTCAAAACCATCGCCGAGCCGGTCACATAGGCGCCTATTCCTCGGCGCGCTGGAGGTTGGCGAAACTCGCCAGCAGACGCTTGACCCCTATGCCGGCGAAGGCGACGGTCACTTCTTCATCGCCTTCGACCAGCTTCGAACTGACGACGATCCCTTCGCCAAACTGTGCGTGGCGCACTTTCTGCCCGGCAAAAAAGGCGACGTCGCGCAGTCCTTCAGGCGCGGGGCGGCGCGCTGGCGGGGTTGGCGACGCTGATCGCTCCTGCGCCGGATTGCGCAGGGCTGCTGCACGGCTTGTGAACATCGACGCCTGCTGTGGGGCGTATCCACGTTTCGGCGCGCGTTGCAGCAGGTCGGGCGGAATGTCGTGCAGGAAGCGCGACGGGGTAGCGATCTCGGCGCGCCCATACGCGGCGCGACGGAAGGCATGGAGCAGGTAGAGGCGCTCTTTGGCGCGGGTTGCGCCGACATAGAACAACCGGCGCTCCTCGTCGAGCGCGTCGCGGTCGTCGGTCGAGCGCGCGTGCGGCAACAGCCCTTCTTCGAGTCCCACCAGGAAGACGACCGGGAACTCCAGTCCTTTCGCCTGATGGAGCGTGATACAGGTAACGGCGTTGCGCTCTTCCTGGAGGGCGTCGATATCGGAAACCAGCGCAACCTCTTCGAGGAATGTCGCCAACTGGTTCTCGCGCGGCAGCGTCGCATAGTTTCCGGCGACATTGCGCAATTCCATCACGTTATTCCAGCGGTCGTCGCCCTCTTCGTCGCCATACTCGCGCCGCAGCGCCTCGCGGAACCCCACTCGCTCGAACAGCCATTCCATCAGTTCGTCGAGAGACGACGTCCGTCGCCGGTCGATGGCTTCATCGATCAGCGCCAGGAAGCCGAGCAACGCATTGCGCGCCCGCGGCGGCATCTCTTCGGCGCGCGC
>DAOTWI010000577.1:0-3654 GCA_034436075.1 Roseiflexus sp. | reverse complement strand
CGGCGCCGTGCCGTTCGGCTTTGAAGCGCGCGCACCGCAGACGACTTCACGCGGGCAACCGTTGACCACCGTGACGGTGCGCGGACCGCAGGGCAGGGTCACGCGCGTGGCGGCGGTGCGCGCGCGCGTCGATATCGACCGCCTGACTGCAAATTACAATTCTCCACGAACGCTCGAACCGGTCGACGCCAACGGTCAACCGGTGGCTGGCGTGACGGTTGAGCCAGCCACCGCCGATATCCTGGTGCCGATCATTCCCAGCGTTGGTCTCAAGCGCGTGCCGGTCGTGCCCTCGATCACTGGCGTCCCCGCCAGCGGGTATGTGGTTGCCGGGGTTGAGGTCTCACCATTGCTCGTCATCCTGACCGGCAGTTCGGGACCGCTCGATGATGCCGAGAGTGTTCCAACCGCTGATGTGGATGTGACGGGCGCAACGCAAACCTTCACGCGCCCGGTGGCGCTCATTGCGCCGCGTGGCACGCAACTCCGCTTTGGCGAACCAACCGAAGCGACCGTGACAGTGCGCATTGCGCCGATCAATCGCCCGTTTCAGGTGACGGTGCCGGCATTGGTGCAGGCGACCGGCATGGGTGATGGGGTGCTGGTATCGCTCAGCCCGAACGTTGTTTCTATTACCGTCGCGGGCGCCTCTGCGCAACTCGAGGCGTTATCCAACACCCAATTGCTTGGCGTGGTCAACGTCCGCGGGCTGGGACCGGGAACCTATGAACTCGAACCAACCTTCACGCTCCCTGAAGGCGTGACGCTGGCAGCGCCAGCGCCGCGCGTCTTCGTCACATTGCGCCTGCCGCCGACGGTCACGCCATCGCCCACAAGCGAGAGTGAGGCGCAGCCCACAGCGTCGCCGGGTACACCCGGACCGACGCATACGCCAGGAGAGACGCCTGTACCGACCATTACGCCTGTACCGACTGCAACGCCATAGAAGAAGGAGGACCGTGATATGTCGCTGACTCTGGAGGATGTTGAACACGTCGCACGTCTTGCGCGTTTGCGCCTTTCTCCTGCCGAACTGGAACAGATGCGCAATCAACTCTCGAATATTCTCGACCATTTTCAACTGTTGCAGCAGGTCGATGTCAGCGCCGTTCCACCGACCGCGCAGGTCACTGATCGAACGAACGTGATGCGCACAGACGAGGTGCGCCCGTCGTTGCCGCGCGAACAGGCGTTGGCAAACGCCCCTGAACAACAGGAGGGAATGTTCCGCGTTCGTGCCATTTTTGAAGAAGCGTGAGAAGCGAGGAAACCTGTGTCGCACAATGGATCACCGTTTCGCTACCTCGGCAAAGGGCATCGCCTGGTTGAAGGTCTGGAGAAGATCACCGGCAGCGCGAAGTACGCGGGAGACCTGGCGCTCCCTGGCATGCTGCACGCATGCCTGGTGTTGAGCCCGTATGCTCATGCCCGGATTCGTTCGATCGATAGCAGCGCCGCCTGTGCAGCGCCCGGCGTCGTTGCGGTGCTGACCGCTGACGACCTGCCAACCCGCGATCGCGCCGTCAATTCGCGCCATAGCGCCGTGCTGGCGAAGGATCGCGTCCTCTGGCGCGGGCAGCCGGTTGTGGCGGTCGTTGCTGAAACCGAAGCAACGGCGCGTGATGCCGCCGACCGTGTGGTGGTCGAGTATGAGCCGCTGCCGCCAATCGTGGATGTGCGCAAAGCTGCCATGCCCGATGCGCCGGTCATCTGGCCCGAAGGACTGCCAAAGGAAGGCGCGGACCTGACCGCTGCCCACGCTGCCGTTGACAAAGGCGAACAGGAGACGACCGGCGCGCCTTCGAACATTCACGATGAGGTGCACTTCGCGCGTGGCGATGTGGAACGCGGCTTCGCCGAAGCCGATGTGGTCATCGAGCGCGTCTACCGCACGCCCATGGTTCATCAGGGATACCTGGAGCCGCATGCGTCAGTCGCGGAACCCGATCCGTACCGCGGCAGCGTCACCGTCTACACCAGCACGCAGGGGCAGTTCAGCGTGCGCGACGAAGTGGCGCGCCTGTTGTCGCTGCCGAAGCACAAGGTGCGCGTCGTGCCGATGACGATTGGCGGCGGTTTTGGCGCCAAGTACGGCATCATCGATCCGCTGGTCGCTGCGATCGCTGTAACGGTCAAACGTCCGGTGCGCCTGGTGCTGACGCGCAGCGAGGATTTTCTTTCGACGACGCCCTCGCCGGCGGCGATTGTCGAACTGAAGGTCGGCGCACGCGCCGACGGCGCGCTGACGGCGATCCAGGCGCGGGTGTTGATGGACAATGGCGTGTTTCCCTTCACATTGGGCGGAATCGTCAGCATTCTGCTTGGCGGCTATTACAAGTGCCCAAATGTGAAAATAGACTGTTATGAGGTGCTGACGCACAAGCCGCAGGCTGGCGCCTATCGCGCTCCTGGAGCGCCAACTGCCACGTTTGCGATTGAGTCGACTATCGACGATATTGCGCGCGCGCTTGGGCGCGACCCGCTCGCATTCCGGCTGCAAAACGCGGCTGAAACCGGCGATCCGATGGGGAATAACGATCCCTGGCCCCATATCGGGCTGAAACTGGCGCTCGAACGACTGCGCGACCATCCCGCCTGGAAGGATCGGGAGGTTGGCCCGAACGAGGGCGTCGGCATTGCTGTCGGTGGATGGCCCTGCGGCATGTCGCCGGCTGCGTCGGTCTGCCGCGTGGATACCGACGGCACGGTGCGCGTCCATGTCGGATCGGTCGATATTTCCGGCGTCAATTCGTCGCTTGTGCTGGTGGCCGCCGAAATCCTCGACATTCCGCCCGAACAGGTGGAACTCATTCAGGGCGATACGCGCAGCGGTCCGTTTGCTGGTCCTTCCGGCGGCAGCCAGACGACCTACAGCGTGGCGGGGGCGGTTGCAAATGCGGCGCGCGCCGTGCGCGAGAAACTGTTCCACGTGGCGGCGGATCACTTCGAAGCCAGCGCCGCCGACCTCGAACTGCGCAACGGGATGGTGAGCGTCAGAGGGTTCCCCGACAAAGCGATCGCGATTGGCGAACTGGCAGCGATCGCCGAAAGCAGGGCGGGCGGACCGGGACCGATCGTGGCGGAGGGAGGCGCCGCCGTTTCCGAGAATGCGCCCGGTTTCGTTGCGCACCTGGCGAAGGTGCATGTCGATCCCGAAACCGGGCAGGTGACGCTGAAGCAGTACGTCGCCATCCAGGATGTCGGGTTCGCCCTCAACCCAACGATGGTTGCGGGGCAGATCCACGGCGGTTCAGTGCAGGGCATCGGCTGGGGATTGCACGAAGCCATGGTGTACGACGAGTACGGCCAGTTGCTGACCGCCAGTTTCATGGACTACAACCTGCCGGCGTTCGATCAGGTTCCCGACATCGAAGCGGTGCTGGTCGAAAACCCCTCGCCGCACGGTCCCTTTGGCGCACGCGGCGTCGGCGAGCCGCCGATTACGGCGGGGGCAGCGGCGATTGCCAACGCCATCCGCGCGGCCACCGGCGTGCGCGTGACCGAGATTCCGATCCGCGCAGAAATGCTGTGGCGGGCGATGCAGGAGGAGCAGAAGTAAGGTCACGCGGGCGCGGTCATCATCTGGCGGTATGCACCTGCACCGCGTGACGCTCGCTGGATTTACGCGCCCCCTTTCACCGCCGCGTGGAAAGG
>DAOTWI010000576.1:0-2930 GCA_034436075.1 Roseiflexus sp. | reverse complement strand
ACAGGACTTACGCAGTGGCGCGTTTTCTGGCTTCGCCAGAGCATGTGGGAGCGTGGCGCTCCCTATCAAAGTGGTGCGGTGCGGCGGCAAAGCCGCCGCACCGCACCGCAAAAGAAGACACGTACCGCTCTGCCGAAGGCAAAAAGAGCCGTCACGCGGCTCGTCCGTAAGACGACCGCGTAAGTCCTGTGAATGAGCGCTCTTGTGCGTTCATTCGTGGCAGAAACCTCTACGCAGTACTTCAAACCCGCATGCCCCCTACCAACTCAGCACGAAGAGAGGAGCCTGCATGCATCCGCGTCGTTTATTCCTGGCGCTGATCCTGATCATGCTGCCTGTATTGCTACTGACCACGAGCAACCTGCCGGTGCGCGCAGATATGACGTTCCCCGCAGCGAGCGCACCGGTCTATCTCCCATTTGTAGCGCGCCCTGCATCCGTTGATCTGGTTCTCAACCAGATCGAGATCACCCAATCAGTGCAGAATGGCAGCAACAACGTGCCGCTGGTTGCCGGGCGCGCGACCGTGGTGCGGGTGTATGTGACCGTATCAGGTGTGGCGGAACTGTCCAATGTGGTTGTTGAAGCTTCTGCAACGCGCAACGGTGCGCCGCTGCCCGGTTCACCGCGTCGCTCGGACCCGCGCACCGTCACCACGAGCGCTTCGCGCGGGAACTACGCCAGCAGTTTCAATATCGCCCTGCCGGCTGAATGGCTGTCGGGAAATGTGCAACTCAGCATTGCCGTCGATCCCGACAACCGGATCGCGGAGTTGAGCGAGTCAAACAATCGTCTGGCGCGCACGCTGGAGTTTCTGGCAGTGCCACGGCTCGATCTGACGATTGTACCGATCCAGTACACCCATACGCCGAACGGGCGCACTTACCCGGCGCCGACGCGCGATACCGTCAGCGACTGGATCATGCGCGCCGTTCCGATCAGTGGCATGACGGTGCGGCTGCGTGCGCCAATCTCGTTCACCGGCGATTTGCGCAGCGGCAGTGAATGGGAGCGCCTCCTCAATGTCATCACGACGATCTGGCGAACCGATGGCGCCCCATCGTCGCGGGTGTACTACGGTCTGGTCCCGATTGCCAGCGGCAGCGACCGCTGGTTCAGCAGCGGGATTGCCGGCATCGGTTGGGTCGGTCTGCGGGCGTCGGTCGGGCTCGATCTGACGAGCCCTGCTGATGCCGCCGGTCAACTGGCGGCACACGAGATCGGGCACAACCTGGGGCGCTACCATGCGCCGTGCGGCGTCAGCGGCGATCCGCGGCAACCTTTTCCCTATGCAGACGGTTCAATCGGAACGGACGTGTACGGTCTGGACATCAGCCGCGCGCGCGTCTGGAGTCCGGTCGCGCCGGATACCACGAAAGACCTGATGAGTTACTGCCGGCCGCAGTGGGTCTCGGATTTCACCTACCAGGGGCTGTTGAACAATCAGCGCGTTTATGGCGCCAGCGTCGCGCAGATCGGCTCAGGGCATCTGGTGCGCGCTACGCTGGAGGAAGACGGATCAGCCACACTGGAACCAGTGTACGCGCTCGACCATATTGCCCTGGACGCGCCGCAGTCCGGCGAGTATACTATCGAATTGCTGGATGCCGCTGGAATTGTGCTTGCCGCCCACGCCGCCGCCGCCGTCGAAGCCGAAGGACCGTATTCCTACGGCGAGGATCCGATGCACCACGATCACGACCACGCCTATCGCGCCATCGTTGCCAGCGTGCCTGCGCCAGCGGTAACAGTGGCACGGGTGCGTCTGATGCACAACGGCGCGGTGATTGCAGAGCGGGCAATTGGTGGCATCGCAGCGCCAGCGACCGGCGTTCAGGCGGCGCTTACCCAGGAAGGTGCAACCTGGGTTCTCTCCTGGTCGAATGCGGCAACGCCGGCGCTGGTGCGCTACACGCACGATGGCGCACACTGGACGACCCTCGGCGTCGATCTGGTTGGCGGGCGACTGGTCATCGATCCAGAGACGCTCCCCGGCGGCGGTCAGGGTCGATTCGAGATTGTGCCGTCTGGCGGCGCTGCCCTGACGGTCAATGGAGCGCCAATGGTTGCCACACATGACGTCCCGCCACAGGCGTGGATCGATGGACCTGCAACGCTGCCGGTCGGTGCGCCGTTGCTCCTCTACGGGCGGGCTTCGGACCGCGAGGAAGGCGCTATCGCGGACCTGTCCTGGAGCGTCAATGGCGCGCCTGCGGGTGCGGGGCAGATGTTGATGCTGGACAATCTGGCGCCTGGCGCGTACCGCATTCGCCTGACGGCGCGCGATAGCGCGGGGAATGAGACCGAGGCGGAACATGACGTGATTGTCGAGCAACGATGAGCGAGAGGGTTGAAGGTTGCAGGTGCGAAGGTTGAAGGTGGAGCGCGTAGTGACGTTGCACCGCAACATCCACGAGAGCGTTGCACGTTGCACGTAGAGACATTGCACCGCAACATCCACGAGAGCATTGCACGTTGCACGTAGAGACGTTGCATCGCAACGTCTTCGGCGCCCCAGGTATACAGAAGCGTTGAACGTTGAAGGTGGGAAGGTTGAAAGTGGGAAGGTTGAAGGTGGAAACGTGTGTTGACCGTCTCGTGATTGGCGGTGGCTTCGACAGGCTCAGCCACCGCCAGCCGTCCCACAGTGCAGGCGTGATGGTCCAGATTTTGGTTGATCGCTCATAAGAATCAAATCATGAGACCCTGGCGACCAGAGACCAGATCGCCCGCTCATTGAATCCACAAGAGAACAGGAAGTGAGGGCTGCATGCCCTTTGAGCAGATCGTGCATCAGCATGGCGACGATCTCTATCGTCTGGCAGTGTTGCTGACGCCAGATGCCGCAGCAGCGCGTGCGCTGCTGCAACGGGTTGCTCGCGGTCTTCGCAGACGCGAGCCTGCTGGTGCGCTCGACGTGGCGCGCGCGC
>DAOTWI010000575.1:0-2024 GCA_034436075.1 Roseiflexus sp. | reverse complement strand
ATACCGTTATCCTCAATCTGTTTCATAGCAATGCCGAGATCGGCTGGTATAACGCCGCATACGGCCTGGTATTTTCGCTAGTTTCAGTAGCCGGCGGGTTCCTGACGGCTATCACTCCTTCGTTCTCACGTGAGCACGTGAGCGATCCGGAACGAGTGCGCAGCTGGACACGCGCCAGCGTCCGCTGGATGATGCTGCTCGCATTGCCCGCTGCAATGGGGGTCTCGCTCCTGGCGTCGCAAGCCATCCAGTTGCTCTATGGCCAGGCGTTTGCGCCGTCCGGCCCGGTACTGGCAGTCATCGGTTGGGACATACCATTGTTGTTGTTCTGCGCATTCTGCGGCAATGTGACCGCTGCGGTGGGTCTCGAACATCCTGCCGCTCGTATCTATCTGTTCAGTGCTGCGCTCAACGTTGTGCTCAATCTGCTGTTGATCCCCGCTTACGGGAAAATGGCCGCCGCCTCCATAACGATCGTGACCGATGTGGTGATGGCCGGGCAGTTTTTCTTCCTGCTGGCACATCACATGCAGCTGGGGCAGATCCGCGGATACCTGTTGCGCGTGGCCGGCGCCACCGGGTTAATGGGCGGCGCGGTCTGGTTGGCCTTATCGCTACCGCTGGCCGTTTCAATCGCCATTGGCGTTCTGGTCTATGGTGTGCTTGCTCTCGCCATGCGCCTCGTGGAACCCGCACAGCTGGTTGAGATTGCGCAGAAGGTGCGCCAGCGTCTTGGACATGCGTAGAGTACATCGGCGCCGCAGAGTGGCTGAAGGCAGCCATAGCGTGTTGTGCCGAGGAGTAACCACATAGATACATTGCGATTACAGATTGCAGTGTGTTGACTGGAGATTTGGCGCAGCGCATCTGGACGAGGTCGACGTCGCGCTGATGTCCGAACGGGTTGCCTGGAACTGCATGCATACGCATCTTCCGAGAAGGTTGATTACCAGGTATCAATAGTCCCACTCAACCTTCCCGAGTTAGGCCGGGTGCGATCCGGAATAAGGAATTCTGGTGATGGGGCATCTGCATGAATCGGATCGAGGGATTCCTGGCTCACCGGGCGTGCATACACGACCTGGACGGTTTGCCGTGTTCGGGTGGTCACGTGCGATGCTGCCGGCAGCTCTCGCTACTCTCGCTGAAGAAGCGAACATCACGCTACGGTCGTGGAATTATGGTGATGCCGGTACATTGTTTGTTCTCAGCAATCACGCCGACATAGCTCAGAACGATGAGGCGCTGGCGATCGTCATCGGCCCGGCATTCACATACGAGGGATCGCCGCTGACGGCGCGCATGATGCTTGATAACGGTATCGCCACGCCCGAGGCCATTCGCCATAGCGCTGTGCATGGCAATGCCGTCGTCGTCTGCCTGAGTTTGCACAGTCCACTATTCTCTGTCTATCAGAGCGTTGTCACAACGTCACAGATCTTTTACAGACACAATCCGGAGTTGCTCGTTTGCTCCGATGCTATTCGCTACACAATTGCGCTGCACGAGCGACCGGAGTTGAATGCAGATGCAATTCCGCACCATTTGCTGTTTCGTAACGTGACCGGCTCGATGACGTATGTTCGCGACATATACAAGTTACGTCCGGGATTTCGAGGAGTATTTCGTAACGGTACATGGTCGGTGACGCAGGTGGAACGCCTCGATGATCTGGCAGTTGGACGGCGACTCTACAGCGGAGCTGCACAGGAGCTTGCCGAGATCGATGCACGCGCTGCGTCAATCATAGCTCGTTATGCTCGCCGGGTGAGAGATGACAACCAGCAGTTCCATGTCTTGCTCTCCGGCGGAGTTGACTCATCCCTGTTGACGGCGTGGCTTCAGACCGGTCTCGCTCCTGATGACCGCATCGCCTCTCTGACCTACCTTATGGAGGCGGGGAGTGTCGCCGGCGATGCCGAGTATGCCCGGCACGCGATTGACATACTTGGGACGCGCCCCGATTTCGTGCGCATCCTGGCGGAGGAGTATCCACGCTTGCTTATCGAGTGTATCGAGTTGCT
>DAOTWI010000574.1:0-6738 GCA_034436075.1 Roseiflexus sp. | reverse complement strand
TGCCGCAACGACGCCAACCGGATCCGCGGCGCTGCGTCCGGTGGTGATGGGGTTTCCATACATTCCAAATGTTCAGTTCGCCCACTTCTACCTGACGGATGCGAAAGGCTACTATGCTGCCGAGGGTCTTGACGTCACCTTCGACTACAACTTCGAGACCGATGTGGTGCAACGTGTGGCGCAGGGGACGCTGCAATTCGCGCTGGCGTCGGGCGACTCGGTGCTGCTGGCGCGCTCGCAGGGGTTGCCGGTCGTCACCGTGATGACCAACAGCCAGCGTTTCCCGTCGGTGCTCTTCAGCAAGGCGGAAGCGAACGTCACTACGCCGCAAGACCTGACACGCGACGGGGTGACGGTCGGGATTCCGGGGCGCTTCGGCGCTAGCTGGATCGGGTTGCTGGCGCTGCTCTACGCCGAAAACATCCCGCGGGAAGCGGTCAATGTCCAGGAGATTGGCTTCACGCAGGTGGCGGCGGTCAGCGAGGGGAAGGTGACGGTCGCCATGGGGTATGGCAACAACGAACCGATCCAGCTCGAACGGCAAGGCATCCCGGTGAATGTCATCCGCGTCGCCGATTACTTCCCGCTGGCATCCGATGGGCTGATCGTCAATGAGCAGATCATTGCCGGTGATCCCGATCTGGTGCGCAGGTTCGTGCGCGCCACTCTGCGCGGCATGGCAGATGTGATTGCTGATCCCGATGCCGCATTTACCACTGCGCTCGACTACATCCCCGAACTCAAGAGCGCCGATCAATCGACGCAAGACCTGCAGCGCGCCGTGCTCCAGGCAACGCTCGAGTACTGGCAGAGCGACAAAACGAAAACCGAAGGACTGGGGTTCTGCGACGAAACGAACTGGCGCGAGACCTACGTCTTCCTGCGCGAAAGCGGCCTGCTGGCGACCGACGTGGATGTGACGAAAGCGTTCACCAATCAGTTTATCAGGTAGGAAGCGGGAGTGTGTGAGGGGATCGGGGATGGCGCGCACATTCTCGATTCCCTCACACGCTCCGCTCATGTTAGACACAGCAGACCTTGTCTGGCACGCTCGCAAACCACTTTTGGTCTTCTGGCGCCAGAGTGTTGGCATCAAAGCGATACTGTCTGAATTTCTCGATCACGGTACGTATAATAGCTAACGGTCGTGTGCGTGACTCTCAGCACTTTTCCCCTCCGGCGCGCTTTTGTGCAAAAGGGTGATAGAGAAAACACGATTCGTAACCGTTCGGGGATCACACTGGCGTGTGAGTCTGGCAGCACGAAACAGACTACGCAAAAGCGGTTGTCAATGCCCACTTTCTGCCAGAAATCGATCTCGTTGATTGTCACAAACGTTGCGTGCTGCTGTTAACGGAGCAACACAGGAATCGCATCATCTTTGATGACGCTGCCAGGTCGTAGATCAGTGATGAACAGAACCGGACCGCGATACCAGCGTGCAATGGCTATTTCGAGGTCACGCCCCAAAAGCTGTTCATCCAGTACGATCATCAGGCTGGCTCAAGCGTAGACAGAGTCTTCAAGAAGCCCTGTGTGACTATCTGGATCGCCTCTAGCGCCGCTTCACGAGAGACTCGTCCACGATAGCCAGCGATGATGACGTCCAGGCTTTCTCCTGCTGCCAGGCGATCAAGCAAGCCTGTAATCTCGATACGGGTATATTTGAACGTTGGGCGTCCCCCACAAATCCCTACTGCACGCACAACGTACTCACCCAAGGGGTAATACTGATACGATTCGTCGTTTACGACTTCTGTAATCAACCCGGTCATTATCAAGCCTCCAGACGAGATCGATTAGAATGAATCATAACGCAGAATGGCGTCGAAGACAAATGGAGCAAACGCGCTGTTTACACACGACGATCAGTCAGTATGTATGCTTCTTTCAAGCACACAGCAAGATGCTTCCTGCACGACTCTGCATCGTTGACATCGCGCCCGCCTCAGTGTAGGATAGTGCAGCGGCGGCATGCGCCGCCGCGTCACGAGTCGATCCGCTGATATGAAGCGACATGCGAGCAGAGCAGAGTATGGCAGCGCGACGAACTGAGGCTTTCTCCAGCGCCGACGCCGCGTGGCTGCGGATGGAAGATCCGACGAACCTGATGATGATCACCGGCGTGCTGATGTTCGATGAGCCGCTCGATGCGGCGCGGCTCCATCGGGTGATCGAAGAGCGCCTGCTAGTGTTTGATCGTTTTCGCATGCGGGTCAAGCCGGGGCGTTCGCCAGATGCATCGCCGGAATGGGAGATTGACCCGTATTTCAACCTCCACGCGCACATTCACCGGATTGCGCTGCCTGCGCCGGGGGGCAAGCGCGAACTACAGGCGCTGGTCAGCGATCTGATGAGCACGCCGCTCGATTTCAGTAAACCGCTGTGGCATTTTCATATCGTCGAAAACTACAATGGCGGCAGCGCCGCCCTCTGCCGGTTGCACCACGCCATCGCCGACGGAATCGCGTTGGTGCAGGTGCTCCTCTCATTGACCGACGAGCAGCGCGATGTGCCGCCTGCTGCTAACGGCGCCGGGAACAGTGCGCGCGATGCCAATCCGATTGAGGCGATCCTGCTGCCCGCCGTCCGGTCGTTAAGCAATGCGCTGGCGAGCGCCGGGACGCTGGTCAGCGAAAGCCGCGAATTGTTGGAAGACCCCACGCGCCTGGTCGACGTGGCGCGCACCGGGGTCAGCGGCGCGCAGGCGCTGAATAAACTGCTCTTCATGCCTCCCGATCCGCCGACGCTGTTCAAAGGAGCGCTCGGCGTCCAGAAACGCGCCGCCTGGTCAGAACCGATCCCGCTTGACGACGTCCGGCGCGTCGGCGGCATGTTTCGCTGCACAATCAACGATGTGCTGCTGAACGCGGTCGCTGGGGCGCTGCGGCGCTACATGGTCAGCCGCGGCGCCGTCGTCGATGGTCTCAACATCCGCGCTGTCGTGCCGGTCAATCTCCGCCCGCCGGGACCGATCACGAAACTCGGTAATCATTTCAGTCTGGTGTTTCTCGACCTGCCGGTGGGGATTGAAGACCCGTTTGATCGCCTGCTGGAACTGAAGCGGCGCATGGAGGGGATCAAGGGTTCGCCTGAAGCCGCCATCGCCTTTGGCATTCTCAACACTATCGGCGTCATGCCGCAGCACATGGCGGAACTGGTCGTCGATATCTTTGGCAGCAAGGCAACCGCTGTGATGACGAACGTTCCCGGTCCGCGGCAGCGCATTTATCTGGCAGGCAGCCCGATCCGCCAGATCATGTTCTGGGTGCCGCAGGCTGGGCATCTGGGATTGGGTGTCAGCATCTTCAGTTATGCCGGTGAGGTGTTGATCGGCATTGCGGTTGATGCCGGTCTGGTCCCCGATCCGGATACGATTGTCGAAGCCTTCCACACCGAGTTTACCGACCTTCTGCGCCTGGCGCGGATTGTCACCGGCGGCGAAACGCGCGAATATGCGCGCGCTGCAGGAGAATAGGGCGCATGGGTCGCTGGCGCAGGGTTCACAGGTATGCATACGGAGCACAGGCGCTCTGGCTGGTTCTGGCGCTGCTCGTTATGGCAGCGTGCAGCCAGGCGCCTGCTGGCGACGCTCCAGTTGCTGCAACGTCAGCGCCTTCACCGGCAATCGGCGCGCTCTCCCCTGTACCGACAGGTGTTGTTGCGGGTTCAGGAACATACCCGGCGCCGGAAGCGGCGTATCCGGCGCCGACAGGCGTGGTTGCCGCGCCGGCAGCGACTGTTGTTCCTGACGCGATTATTGCGATCGTCATTGGCGAGCATCGCCTGGAAGCGGAGGTGGTCGCCACGCCGGAAAAGCGCAGCATCGGGTTGATGTTTCGTGACGCCCTGCCCGAAAATCGCGGCATGCTCTTCGTCTTCGCAGGTCCCTACACCGGTTCATTCTGGATGCGCAATACACGCATTCCGCTCTCGATTGCGTTCATTAGCCAGGAGAAGCGTATTCTCAATATCGAGGATATGCAACCTTTCGATGAGACGACGCAACATGCTCCACAGGGAGCGGCATTCTACGCACTTGAAGTGAATCAGGGATGGTTTGCCGCGCGCGGTATTCGACCCGGCGACGAAGTCGTGTTCGAACTGCCGCCAGATATGGTTATCCGATAGGAACCGGAGAGGTGGCGGTATGACGCGAGAGGGTGATCCCCGCGAGAAAGCGAATGTTGTGCGTCGTATGGTCAGATCGGGAACGGAGTTGCCATACGAAAAGCGCGAGGCGTTACTGCGGCTGCGTCAACGCGTCGAGCAACTCTGGCAGAAGCGCGAAGAAGCGCAGACGCAACGCTCCGACCACTCCAGCACAACGACTGAAGGGCATGACCCTCGTGCCTGACCCCTCACCCCTCACCCTTAATTCGCCTGCCTGCCAATTGCGCCCGATCTGACCTTTTCCACCAGCTCGTTGTCGGGCGTCTGGCGCAGCAGGGTCATCAGATGATCGGCAGTAATCGGTCCTTCTTCAAGCAGGGAACAGATCAGCGTCGCCCGCAACTCACGCACGTCACGCGCCACAACTCGAAACATCTGTGCGAACTGTGCGTGATACCAGTCGTTATGTCGCCGCAGTTCCGCCAGTTCGTCCTGGAGTTGGGCAATAAGGATGGTCTGATGATTGAGCGCGCGCTGCATATCGAGCAGTGCACTGGCAATCAGGCTCATCTGGTCGGTAGTCAACGATTGGGCATAGGGCGGAAGAGTATGGTACGACGACTCGGATTGCATAAGCGTCTCCGGAGAACATTGGCTGGACATCCCCCGACGGAGAGTCGCAAGGGTAGCATAGCACCCCTGACCGGAGAGTCACAACGTGACCTTGGTACTACTTTGTTGCAATCTGGTAAAAATCCGTTGGAGACAGTTACAATGCACTGGCGCATTTACGAAAGCGACGCGCCTGCGCTGCATGGTAGGGCGGTTCGACCGGTAAAGCGCCGGGTTCACGGGTCAGCAGGGTCTCGAGCAGGGTATCATCAGTATCGGGAGTAGAAAGGAGCGATACCGCCGAACCGGCGCCCTGCCCGGATGCAGTAATGTCCGGAGTATCAGCGGTAGCGGAAGAGGACGAGCGTGACGCCTGGCGGCGTAAGGCTTCGATCTCGGCGAGCAGGCGACGATTTTCGTGTTCAAGTTCCTGCACACGCCAGGACGTGTCATGCCGCGTGCGCTGTGATTCAGTCTGGCTGCGAAGCGCTTCGATCTCGACGTTCAGACGCTGGTTCTCACGCTCCAGGATGCGGCTGACTTGATTGGCGGTCTCCAGTTCCTGCTGAAGCGCGTGCTGCACTTCGACTGCGGCGCGCTCGGCGTCTTCCAGGCTGCGACGCAGTGCAATCAGTTCGTGTTCTTTGCGGATCAGGGACTCTTCGAAGTGCGCTACCAGCAACGCCAGCAACTCCTGGGGCGTGACTTCTTCCGGGGTCTCTTCAGGATCAAGGATTTCAACATGGTCAATCACGACGTGCCGTTCGTTGTGCGCGTTATCTGAAGCATGTTCCTGCTGATCTCGCATGGCTCCCTCGAGGTATGCTGCATCCCGGCGCATGACGCTTCTTTCAATCGTGTGCCTTATACTATGCGCAACAGATGAACACGCTGTGATTATCCCCAATGGACAGACTCCCGGTGCAACCGGCGTCTGATGCAGCGCACGCAGCGTATTCGAGCGCCTTGACGCTCCTGAATGGCAGGACTTCCGCAGTGGCGCATTTTGTGCTCCGCAGCGCCTATGGCAGCATAGCACTCCCGCTCACGGTGGTCGGTGCGGCGGCAGAGCCGCTGCACCGCACCATAAAAAAGAAGACCAGTGGCTGTTCGTCCAAAGGCAAGAAGAGCCACGCGGCTCGTCTGTGGGGTGACCGCGCCACTCCTGTGAATAACAGTACGATCCAGCGCCGTAATGACATTCTCGTTATCGGGGAATGCGTCCGTGCGACGCCAGTGCATCAGCGGCGCGGGTCGTCTCCGGCAGGCGGTAGCGGGTCACGCATGCCATGACGAATTGAATTGCCGTTTCCAGCGAGACGCGGTGACCGATAGAGACATAGACCGGGCGCGCGCCGGGGCGGGTGCGCAGCGCCGCTCCCACAACATCATTGTGATGTCGCAGCGGCGTCCAGGCGCCGCGCACATCGGGAAGAGGTTCGTGGGCGCCAACCAGCAGCGATTTGGCGCACCCGATCGACGGCAGATCGGTAAGGACGCCGAGATGGCAGGCAATGCCGCAACGCCGGGGGTGCGCCAGCCCGTGCCCGTCGCAGATGAGCAAATCCGGCGCAACGCGCAGGCTGGAAAGCGCATCGAGGATGGCAGGCGCTTCACGGAACGAGAGGTATCCGGGGACATACGGAAAACTGATCTGCCGGCGCGCAACCGCATAATCGAGCGGCTGGAGCGATGGGAATGCCAGCACAACAACCGCCGCCAGCGCACGGTCGCCGCTATATCCGGCGTCAACGCCTGCAACGGTGCGGATAGATCCGAAGGCATCGGATGCAAGAACCTGCGCGCGTATCTGGTCCTGAATCGCGCGCACCTCATCGAGATTGGCGGGCGATGGATAATCGGCGGATGTCTTCATGGCTGCACCCATCTAATGCCGCAACTCATCCGGCAGGCGCTCCAGCCACCCCGCGTCCAGCACCCCCCACAGCCCGATCAGGATGGCTTCGGCGGTGTCATGGCGGAGCGCCGTGGGACGCGGCGCGCCCGACCAGG
>DAOTWI010000573.1:0-3776 GCA_034436075.1 Roseiflexus sp. | reverse complement strand
TGGGCGCTGCTGGCGCTGCCGTGGGCGCCGTGGGCGTTGGCTGCCCGCACGCAGCCAGCACCAATGCCAGAACCGACCAGAGGATGACCAGCGTTCGTTTGACCATGCGAATGCTCCTTTCCTGTCTATATGGCTCGCATCAGGTATCAGGCTCCTGACCGTTGCGCCCATGGGAAATGATGCCGCTTCATACGTTCAACATGCCGCCTGGCCGCCTGAATGTGGTCATCGCATCATCAGACAATGCGTACAACTTTCTTCCTGTGCATACGCCACCATGCCCGATGAAATGCGTGCACACGCTTCATCAGGTCGTTTGGCTCAATACAACGAGAACGCCGTCTCTCACGTCTCTGCAGAAGAGCGCGACACGGATCCCCTGGCTTTGGTTGTTGTATCTGTCAGGCGCTAACCCGCGCCGGGATCGGCTTGAGTGCAGTAATCCTCGACCGAGGACGATAGCTTGTACGGAGAATCATCAGGATGGCGCAAGTGTACCCACAATTTAGCGCCGCGTCAAGAGAACGTCTTCTCTATCTAAAAGAAAGATTTCCTAACCACTTGATCCGATCGAGCCTGTGCGAACGAACTGCCACCTGACCATTCATGCCCGGTTCCGCGTCTGTCGCAGAAGAAGAGGGTGCCAGCGGTAATGCAGAGGGGTACGGCGAACAGGTTGATCAGAGGAATGCTCACCAGACCAAGACAGATCAGCCCAAATCCGGCGCTCGCGGGCAAACCCTGCCGGATGAACCCCAATTTGTCGCGGAAGCGCAACCGGCGACGCTCGAGCGGCGGGTCGAAGAAATCGAGGCAGGAAATGGTTGCGCCGAGCGCAATGCCGCCAGCCGTCGCCAGGAAGGAACCGACGACCGGGATCAGATTCAGGAGCAACGTTGGCGTACCAATAGCCAGCGCCAGCAGCAATTTCTTGATCTCGAACATGAGGGCGCGCGCGATGTCACGCGCCACATTCCCCACAGTCGGCGGGGGCGCATCGAACACAACGCCGCTGAAGCGTTCTTCCAGCCGCTCGGAGAGGCGGCTATAAAATGGCGAGCCGATCACCACCCCAAAGCGCACGAGCACGAAGCCGGTGGCGATCAAAAGGGCGATGATCAGCAGCGCCCGCAGCAACCAGGCAATAAACGCCGCCCATTCAGGGAGACCAGCAATAAACCCATCAATGACGCGAAATCCGGCAACGAGCAAACCTGCGTACAGGGTGACGCCCGCCAGAATATTCAGGAGGATGGGAACAATAATGTACTTCCAGAGCACCGGATGACGGCTGAGCACACGAAGCGCGCGCAGGGGATAGGAGGCGCCGGTAAAGAACGTCTGCATGGCTGAGAACTGAGAACTGAGAACCAAGAACTGAGAACTGAGAACTGAGAACTGAGAACTGATAGGAAGATCAACCAGATATTGGACAATCTCGTGATGGGCGTTGGCTGAGCCTGTCGAAGCCCACGCGGGCTGAGCCTGTCGAAGCCCACGCCAATCGCCGTGCGCGAGATTGTTCAATGTCAGGATGATTATAAGAACTGACCACCAGGCGCCTGGAGGCAACAAGGCTGGAAATGCCTCAAGAAAAGTAAAACCCCGGTTCTTCCACTTCAGACTCGCCCCTAGCCCTGGATTCCTGGTTCTCGGTTTTTCTAAACCCTACTCCTGCCGGATAATCAGGCTCTCATCGCGGTTCTTCTCACCCTCCTCGAGCAGCATGACCGGAATGCCATCTTCGACGGGATAGCGATACCCGTTGCGACGATTGACCAGCCATTCCTTGCCTTCGCTATCCCGCATTAACTCCACCGGTCCCTTATCGCCGGGGTCTGCCAGGATTGCCAGCAACTGGGGGCTGATGCTCCGGGGTTCACCGCCAGACGATGACGGCGGCGGCGATTGAGGATTGGACCCCAGATCGAAGACGCTGTCTTCCCGATACTGGCGCACAGCGCGATAGATGACGATACCCAGCGCGATCAGCGCGGCGACGCCAAGAAGACGAAGAACGAGTTTCATAGGTGTGACCTCCTCTATTCCTGATGCCTATTGATATACAGATGATGCGAGACGCCCGGGTCAACGAGACGACTGCATTCGCGCATCTTCCCGGTTCCTGGTTCCTGGTTCCTGGTTCTCAGTTCTCAGTTCTCAGTTCTCAGTTCTCGGTTCTCGGTTCCCGGTTCCCGGTTCCCGGTTCCCGGTTCCGAGACACATTATACCGGGGATTCGACTTTTTCCAACATTGACGAACGCGCATCGCGCCAGGGAGACGGCGGATCGCCAGCGCCCCGCCACACCAGCAACCGCCAATCAGGCGGCGAACCGGGCGCCGGATAGGTTACTTCCAGATAGGGAAAGCGCTGCTGCTGGCGCTGTGATGTAACGACATCGACAATGACATCGGTCCACGTCCCGGTATTGATGTACACCTGGCGCGCGTTCAATGCCACGATCTGCGCCAGGTGCGTGTGCCCGCAGATGAAGAGACTGGTCGACCGATGCCGTGGATCGCGTGCAATGCGCGCCATACTGCGAACTGATGCACTCCCGAAATCGCGAACGGAGCGTTGCAACTGGCGTTCCGCTGCGCGCTGAAATGCCGCCTCGGGAAATGCCCCGGATTGCTGTCGAACTCCTGCCGCACGTCCCAGCAAGGTCGCCGCCAGCGCAATCTGGCGATACATCGGTTTCCAGATCGGACGCAGCGACGCCTTCCGTTGCCGTGGATCGTCGTCGAGAACATACGCGGTGTTGTGCAGCAACAGGTTGAGGAGCAGAACCAGACCACGCGCTGCCAGCCGGCGGGTGGCGCGATTGCGCAGCGTCGGCAGCGACAGGGCGTACCAGAAAATGGCTGACAACGGCTTGATATTGTCGATCAGCGTGGCAACATCCACTGGCTCGTCTTCCAGCAGGTTGATCGCCTCACGGATCAGGCGCGTGCCGAATACAACCTCGAACGGCTCACAGATGCCGCCGAAGTGCACGAAACGGTTCCAGCGGTCAAACTGATTGCCATGAACGAGAAAGATGCCATCGCCTTCATAGGATACGCCAAACCGCAGCCGCGGATCATCGGGCGCCAGTCCGAGCATCTGGCGTAGCGTCTGTTTGGCGCTTGCATAGTGCAGCTCGAAGTCGTGGTTCCCAATGATCACCGTTACCTGATTCTCGCGCCGCGCCAGGAAGTCGCGCAACGCCGCCGCCGGTTCATCGTGCGCCCGCAGAATAGTTTCCAGGCGGCGCGCTGCTGCACGCGGCGACCACTCCAGGTCCGGCACATCCGGCAGACAGACCTGCAAAAACTCAAAGGTGTCACCCGCCAGAATCAATTCCGTCGGCTCAGAATCTGCGGTATAGGACCGCAACAACCCCGCGAGTTCGGCATCGGCGGCAAAGTCGTCGAGGCGATCACCGGCGCCCAGATGGAGATCGCTGATCACCAGACGGCGCATGCCGGGTCGAATATCGGCTGGACCGATTGGCGGGGTCGTCTCGCTGGTCGGTCGCAGGCGCACCGGGCGCAGACGACGCCGGACGAGCAACGCAACACATACCCCGGCGAGCGCCAGAGGAAGTGATCGAAGAGCAGACAGCATAGCATTAGTGTGCAGCAGCGCGGGCGGCTGCGATGAATGCGCGAATCTTCGCGTGGTCCTTCACGCCATCGCTCTCGACGCCGCTGCTGACATCGACCCCCCACGGGCGCACGTGCGCCACCGCGTCGGACACATTCTCCGGCGTCAATCCGCCCGCCAGGAGCA
>DAOTWI010000572.1:0-1809 GCA_034436075.1 Roseiflexus sp. | reverse complement strand
TTGCGGCGGCGGAGTCGCCGGAGCAGTTGGCGGCGCAGACATGGGCGCTGGCGCTGCAACGAGTGTGGCATCGACCGCGGGCTGCGGTTGCTCGAAGCGAAACGTCTCATCGCCGATCTCGAAGAGGTCGCCGTTGCGCAGGCGGTGCGGCGCTGCGATGCGCTGACCGTTGACCATTGTGCCGTTGGCGCTCCCCAGGTCGTACAGAACGAACCCATCCCCCTCGCGGCGAATCTCGGCGTGTCGGCGCGATGCACGGGCGCCCGCAACCACGACCGTGTTATCCGGGTTGCGCCCGAACGAACATGGCGCATCGGTCAAAGGAATCTGTCGTCCTGCCTGGGCGCCGCTAACCGCAGTAAGGTGTGCTGTCATTGCTCCTCCGATGTTATGTCGAGTGACGAGTGACACGTGATCAGTCATCAGTGGCGAGTCGTATGGCGCTCATCGGGGTGCAGAGCAGCCCTTATCACCACCCCATTATGTGCCATCCTGATGACTCATAGCACCCCGACCGAACCCGGCGCGACAATCTGTTCGATTGTCGCACACGAACGGTCATTTGTCGAGGTTGCGCGGCGTGTCTGCTGCAACCTTCTCTCTAGAAGAACGCAAAAAAGAGGGGAGTTGTGATGCTTGTGGCAGAAGAGTCGCAATTTTCGTGAGTACGACACGTCTCCAGAGGCGGCTCCTTGAGCGGATTGTAATCTCAAATACGGGGTTTACGGGGTGACAATACGGCAAGAAATACGGACAATAGGTACTATGTCGCTTTGTGCGTCAACGACCTGCCATCGTCTCTGCTTCAACAACGACCATTGCGAGCGACCCGGGTATCCGAATTTCGTCAAGGGAGCAAGGTGATGAGCGTACACCGTCGATTCATTGGCGCGTTGATCGTTGTTCTCCTTCTTGCTATGCTGCCTGCACCAGGTGCAAGCAGCGCAATGATCGCCAGCCATCAACCGTTGCGCCAGCGTATCCCCGATAGCGACGTTGAACGATCAGGTCATCCTCCAGTGCAACTTCAGGCGTCGACGCCAACGCCGCCAGGAAACCGGGCGCTCAGGTTCGACGGTCAGAACGACGAAGCGCGCGGGCCGCAGGTGAGCGGTCTGGCTGGAGCGCAGACCATTGAACTCTGGGTGCGCCCGGCGAGTCAAGGGCAGAACAGTATCATTCTGGCAACGACGGACGATGTGATCGGTTGGGCGCTGGAACTCAACAGCGGTCGCGCAACATGGTGGGTGGCGACACCCGGCGGATGGCGCTTCGTCCGTCATTCGACCGTGCTGGCAGCCAATACCTGGCACCACGTTGCAGTCACGTATGATGGCGTGCGCGCGCGGGTCTTTGTCAATGGATCGGCTGGCAGCCAGTCATCCATCGGCGCCATTACTGAAGGTCCCCTCCTTCGGATTGGCGGCATTCCGGGATACGGGTTCTTCCGGGGTGAGGTGGATGACATCCGCCTGTCAAATGTGGTGCGCTACACCTCCTCATTTGTACGACCATCAACGCCGCATGCCGTTGATGCCAGCACACGCGCGCTCTTCCGGTTCGACGAGGGGAGCGGTCAGTTCACCGCAGATGCGTCGGGCAATGGCTACACCCTGACCCTGGGATCCGGCGCTGGCGCTGACGATGCCGATCCGCAATGGGTGACATCGACAGTCCCTGTGACCACGCCCACGCCGGGCGCCACCGCGACCGCCACGCGCACCCCCAGCGCCACTGCGACCGCCACACGCACCCCCAGCGCCACCGCGACCGATACGGCAACGCCGTCACCCAGCGCCACCACGACCG
>DAOTWI010000571.1:0-13334 GCA_034436075.1 Roseiflexus sp. | reverse complement strand
GACGGTGCATCCTGATCCCGCGCGCCGCCCTCCCGCCCGGCGGCGAACGGACGGTGCATCCTGATCCCGCGCGCCGCCCTCCCGCCCGGCGACGGAGGGGGTTTGATTAAATATTCCGCTATCCGCCTTGTAGCCCGGCGATTGAAGTCACGGGCTACGGGAAGCAAAGCCCGCCTGCGCGGGCTGGACGGGCGATGCCGGATGATCTTCTCGAACTCCAGGAGCATCGGGCAGCGCGGCGGGTCGCCTTCTGACAGTTCACGCCCGGACTCTATATACCTGCTGCGGCACAGACGCTGCCACAGTCTGGCGCGCCGTGGCGAGGTCGGGCAGATACCCCATCGCAATCGCCTGAACCAGGATGTTCCCCAGCGCCGTGCTCTCGGTCGGACCGGCGACGACGGTACGGCGGCAGGCGTCGGCGGTCAACTGGCAGAGCAGAATGTTCTGGCTGCCGCCGCCGACGATCCGCACGGTTGTAATTGGTTGACCGGTGAGCTGCTCCAGCGTCTCGATCACCTGGCGGTAGCGCAGCGCCAGGCTCTCCAGACAGCACCGCGCGATTTCGCCGACCGTCTCAGGAATAGGTTGACCGGTACGGCGGCAGTAGTCGCGGATGCGCGCGGGCATGTCACCGACCGCCAGGAACTCCGGCGCGTCCGGGTCGATCAGCGCGCGCAATGGCGGCGCCGCCTCCGCCTGCGCGATGATCTCGTCCCACGTCAACTGGCGTCCCTCGTCGTTCCAGCGCCGCTGGCATTCCTGTAACAGCCATAGCCCGCTCACGTTCTTCAGCAGGCGGGTGGTTCCGTAGACGCCGCCCTCATTCGTGACATTCAACTGGCGCGCCTCGGCGCTGATGAGCGGTTCGGTGCGTTCAACGCCGACCAGACTCCACGTGCCGCTGCTGATGTAGGCGCTGTGCGCATCGAGACCCGGAATGGCCGCCACGGCGCTGGCGGTGTCGTGGCTTCCAACGGCGATGACCTCAACCGAGCGGCGCAATCCAACGGCGTGCTGGACTTCTGGCAATAGCGAACCCAGGCGCGTTCCGGGCATCACCAGCGGAGGCAGGATGCACGTCGGCAGCCCCAGGCGCTCGAGCAGATCGGTCGCCCACACCCGCTGGCGAGCGTCGAGAAACATGGTTGTGGTGGCATTGGTGTACTCCGCCACCCGCGCTCCAGTCAACCAGTAGTGAAACAGGTCGGGTATGAGCAGCAACGTCGCCGCTGCCGCCAGCCGGGGACCGTTCCGCTCGGCGTACAACTGGTACAGTGTATTGAATGGCAGGCGCTGCAAGCCGGTGCGTTCGTACAGTTCTTCGGGCGGAATAATGGCGTCAACGAGTTCCGCCATGCCCTCGTTGCGCGGGTCACGGTAGGCGTAGGGATCGCCGATCAACGCGCCATTATCATCGAGCAGCGCGTAATCGACGGCCCATGTGTCGATGCCGATGCTGGCGAGCAGCGCCTGGTTCTCCTGGGTCGCGTAACGCTGGATGCCGGTCTGAATCTCGCGCCAGAGCCGGTTGACATCCCAGAACAGATGACCATCCCGCTCTACCATCCCATTAGCGAAGCGATGAACCTCTTCCAGTGTGATGTGGCTGCCATCCCAGCGCCCAAGCATCACCCGACCGCTGGACGCGCCAATATCAATCGCCAGAACATGCGCCTGATCGCTCATACCCGCTCCTCGTCACCGCAGAAAAGCCTCGTGCAATCCGCCGTCCACCGTGATAATCTGCCCGGTCGTCTGCCGCAGCCGCTGGCTGAGCAGCAGGAAGAACGCCTCCGCCTGATCGGTTGGCGTCACCGGTCGTTTGAGCAGGGAGCGTTCAGCGTAGAACTGCGCCAGTTTCGCCGTCAGCGCCTCGGCCGGCTCGTCGGGCGCGAAGGGAATGCCGTATTTGGCAAGCGACGCCATCACCCGCTCGCGGGGAAACATGCCGCTTCCCTGCACGACCGTCGCCGGTGCGACGCCGTTGACCCGCACCAGCGGGGCAAGTTCAATCGCCAGTTCGCGGACGAGGTGGTTGGCGGCGGCTTTGCTTGTGTCGTATGCCAGTGATCCCTTCTTCGCCACCACCGCATTGACCGAGGTGGTCAACACCAGGCTGGCGGGCAACCCCTGCGCGCGCCAGATCGCTGCGGCTTCATCGGCGACAATATACTGCCCGGTGACGTTGATGGCGAAGGTCAGCGCCCACTGATCATCACGGATGCGCCCTTCCACATCAGGCGCCACGAAGATGCCCGCCGTGACGGCAATGGCGTCGAGTCCGCCATAGGCGAGGAGCAGATTCTGCACCATCCGGCGCACACTGGCGCGATCAGTGATGTCGGCTGCCAGGCTGATCGCCGGTCCGCAGGCGGAGATGTCGCTGCCCGCCACGCCAATGCCCACGCCGTGCCGGTCGATAATCATCTGCGCAGTTGCAGCGGCGGCGGCTTCGTCCTTATCGACGCAGACAACATGGGCGCCTTCGTCCGCCAGCCGCAGCGCGACTTCCCGCCCGATGCCGCTGCCGCTGCCGATGACGGCGATCACCTGCCGCGCCAGTTCTGTTTCCGGCGGCATCCGGCGCAGTTTCGCCTCTTCGAGCTGCCAGTATTCGATGTCGAACGCCTCTTGCAGCGGCAGCGCCGTGTACTCGTCAATCGCCTCCGCCCCGCGCATCACCTCGATGGCGGCGGTGTAGAACTCCGCCGTGACGCGCGACTCGCTCTTGTCCTTGCCCCAGGCGATCATGCCCAACCCGGGGATCAGGATGACCGTCGGGTTGGGATCGCGCATCGGCGGCGAGTCGCTCCGGCGGAACGTTTCGTAATAGCGCGTGTAATCGGCGCGGTACTGTTCCAGCCCATCGGATAGTTTGCGTTTCAGGTCATCGAGGGTTTCGCTGTGCGGACTCCATTCGACGTAGAGCGGCTTGATCTTGGTGCGCAGAAAATGATCAGGGCAACTGGTTCCCAGTTCCGCCAGCCGGGGCGCATCGACGCTGTTGACGAAACGCAGAGTGGCGTCATCATCCTGGATCGTGGCGATAAAACGACGCTCCCGGCTGATCTGACCGCGCAGCCACGGCAGGATGTCCGCCAGCGCTGCGCGCCGCTGATCGAACGGCAACGCTTCGTACTTCGGTCTGCCAAAGGTCGCGTCGCCGCGGTCGTGTGCTTCGATGTAATTGGCAGCCCGCTCGATCAGGTCGAGGGTGCGCTCATAGCACTCCTGGTCGTCGTCAGCCCAGTTGATCAACCCGTGCCCGCCCAGGATCACCCCCTTCGCCTGTGGATGCTCGCGGCAAATGCGTTCGAGCGTCAATCCGAGATCGAAACCGGGGCGCTGCCAGGGCGTCCAGATCACCTCATCGCCATAAATGGCGCGCGTCAGACGTTCGCCGTTGCGCGCGGCGGCGATGGCGATCACCGCATTTGGGTGCATGTGATCGACGTGGCGGTAGGGAATGAAGGCGTGGAGCGGCGTGTCAATCGACGAAGCGCGCGGATTCAGATTGAAGGTGCAGTGCGGGTAGAGGTTGACCATCGCATCTTCGGCGGCGCTCTTTGGTCCATGCGCCGGATCGTGCAGATAGATCGAGCGCAACCTGTATAGCCTCTTCAGTTCCAGCGAAGCAAAGTTCGCCTTTGTGCTCGTGCGCAGGTCGCCGCCGGACCCCTTGACCCACAAGACCTCGACCGGATCGCCGGTCAGCGGATCGCGCTCCATAATCTTCGCCGATGTGTTGCCGCCGCCGGTATTGGTGATGCGCTGATCGCTGCCCAGCAGATTGGAACGGTACACCAGCCGGCCGACCGGATCGAGCGTGGCGGCGTAAGCTTCGTCCCAACCGTAACGGACGTGGCGGAAGCGTGATCGATTGGGGTGTATTGTCATCTCCTGCTCCTGGAAGCATCAACGATTCGAGCATGAGTCGCAATGGCACACGGATTTGCACGGATCGGGACGGATTCTGACGGATTATAGCGGTTTTCGTCATGGGTGAGCGCTGGCTTCGACAGGCTCAGCCAACGCTCAGCGCAGGACTTGTGTATCGTCCGGTCAAGCCCGCCTGGAAGGGCTTCACAACAGGGACGCTTCTGGTTGATGAACATTAAGAATGACATGCGGTGGAGCCTGCGCAGGCGGGCTGCGCACCCGTAGCCCGCAGCTTATGGTTTTCGAGCATTAATCCGGTATCGCCCCGTCCAGCCCGCGCAGGCGGGCTGCGCAGCAGGAGCCCGCGGATTCAGCCGCCGGGCTACAAAGCGGATAGCGGAATAATGACCCAAAAACCATCAGCCGCCAGGCAGACGGGCGGATAACGATCTGATGTCAAACGCAACGGCGCAAAATGCACGCCTTTGCACCTTTGTGTCTTTGTGGTGAATAATGACGTCACGGGCGCCGCGCGGCGAGCACGTTGGCTTCATACTGGCGCACGTCGTTCAGGAAACCGGCGCCGACCGGCACATCGTGACGGTGGCAGTACATATCCCAGACCGCGCCCCACGGCATGCCCTTCACCTCTTCAAGCAGGGCGAGGCGCGCCGTCGTATCGCCCGCCAACTCCAGATCGCGCAGCCGGTCGGTTGGTTCGAGCAGCGCCAGCAGCAGAGCGCGCAGCGCATTGCGCGCGCCGATCGTCCAGGCAGCGATCCGGTTGATGCTGGCGTCGAAGAAATCAAGCCCGATGTGGGTACGTGCCAGGAAGCCGCCGCGCACCACTTCCTGCATGATCGCCTGCGTCTCGTCATTCAACGTCACGACGTGATCGCTGTCCCAGCGCACCCCGCGGCTGACGTGCAACAGAATATCGCTCACATACAGCAGAACTGACGAGATTTTGTCGGAGACCAGTTCGGTCGGGTGGAAATGACCGGTATCCAGGCAGAGGATCAACCCTGGCCGGTTAATGGCGTACCCCAGGTAGAACTCGTGCGAGCCCACGACGTAACTTTCCGAGCCGATGCCGAAAAGTTTAGCTTCCACCGCATCGCGATTGTGCGCCGGGTCGAGCGGTTCCGCCAGGATCGCATCGAGCGACTCGCGCAGGCGCTGGCGCGGTCCCAACCGGTCTACGGGGTTATCCTTCGTGCCATCTGGAATCCAGATATTCGTGATGCATGGCGTGCCCAGCGCCTGACCAAAATGCGCGCCAATGCGCCGGCAGGCGATACAGTGATCGATCCAGAAGCGGCGTACCGCCGAGTCGGGATGGGAGAGGGTCAGTCCATCGGCTGCCAGCGGATGAGAGAAACATGTCGGGTTGAAGTCAATTCCATGCCCTCCTGCCTTCGCCCAGTCGAGCCACGCAGCGAAGTGTTCAGGTCCCAATTCGTCGCGCCCGACCTTCGCACCGCCGGTTTCGGCGTAGATCGCGTGCAGGTTGAGCCGGTGGCGACCGGGCAGCAGCCGGTAAACCATATCGAGATCGCTACGCAGTTCGTCGGCGTTGCGCGCCTTGCCTGGATAATTGCCGGTGGCGGCGATCCCGCCTTCGAGCGGAGCGCCGGGGTTCTCGAAACCGCCAACATCATCTCCCTGCCAGCAGTGCAGGCTGATACTGACCGTCGCCAGGGTCGCCATTGCCGCTTCGGCATCAACGCCAAGCGCGGCGTAGCGCTCGCGCGCGGCGGCGTAGACGGACTCGATCTGCGCCGGAGTCGGTGCGGTGAACGTCATGGATGCCTCCAGAAGGTTTCTCATAGGAAGATCAACCAGACATTGAACACTCTTGCCCGCGTTGACCACTGCGCAGTTGGCGTTGGCTGAGCCTGTCGAAGCCAACGCCAACTGCTCCAAAGGTGCAGGCTTGATGGTTCAGGTTTTATCGATTCGATCTCCCGATCAGAACGGCGTGCGCACCGGCGGGGGATCATTATTGATTGCGATGCTTCGCGCCGTTGCGCCGCTGTGTCCATCTCTTCAAGAAATGCTGTAAGTGAGACAACTGACTTAATCCAGGTGAAAGACCTCTTCCAGTTCGACCATACTCTGATCGGCGTAGGCGCCGCTGAGGTTCTCGAAATATGGCGCCATCATCGCCTGCCAGCGCGCATTGACTTCTTCCGTCGCCATACCCGCCAGCGCCTGCTCGAAACTCTCCGGCACTTCCACATAGCCAAAGAGCAGCCCGTCATCGCGCATAAAAAGGGTGTAGTTACGCCAGCCGTGCCGTCGCAGCGCGTCGAGCATCTCGGGCCAGACCTGCGCGTGATGGGCTTTGTATTCGTCGATGAGTTCCGGCTTGACTTTGAGGGTAAAACCGACCCGCTTCATCTTACAGCTCCTGGCATCCGGCAGCGCGACAGGAGCGATATAGCGCTCCTACCGCGCTGCGCAACGGCTTGTTACTTGTTGACGTTCTCCGCCGTGTAGACGGTGAAGGGACCCATCAACACGCGCAGACCATTCGGGCGCGTCGGGTCTTTCTCGATCGTATACGTGCCCATTCGTCCAGCGGTGAAGCGCTCGCCTTCGACCCCCTTCAGAGCCCCAGAAGCGATAAGGTAAGTCAGGTGGTAGGTCAGGTAGCCGAGGTCCTTGAAGCTCCAGAGGGCGAACTGCGGCGCGCATCCGCTCAGGGTGTAGCTGGCCATCTCGGCGGGCAGCCCCAACCCGGAGACCTTGACGCGGTCGCACAATCCTTCGTCGGTCATCGCCTTGGCCGCCGCCGCAATCCCGACTGTCGTCGGCGCCATAATCAGCTTCAGGTTGGGATGCTTATCGACCAGCGCCAGCGCCTGTTTGTAGCTTTCCTCGGACTGATCGTTGCCATAGACGGTGTCGACCAGTTTCAAGTTGGCGTACTTCGGCTCGTTCAGCACCTCTTTCATCGCGGCGATCCAGGCATTCTGGTTGGCGGCGTCGGGCGAGGCGGAGAGAATGGCGAACTCGCCGCCCTCAGGACCGAGAATGGAAAGCGCCATGTCAGCCATCACCCGCCCGGTTTCGTTGAAGTCTACCTGTGCGACGAAGACCGTCTCGCCCTGCGCGGAGGGGATAGGCGAGTCCCAGGTGACGATGGTCACGCCCGCCGCCTGGGCTGCCTGAGCGGCGGCGGCGATCTGGTCGCCAGCGTTGTTCGAGAGCATCACTGCCTTGACGCCCTGGGTGGCGGCGTTGGTGATGGTTTCGATCTGTCCGGCGACCGAGTTCTCGGCAGTTGGTCCGGTAAAGATCAGTTTGCCCTGGTTGCCCAGTTCAGCGTGGGCTTCCTGAGCGCCTTCATTCGCCTGGTCGAAGACAGCGATGCCGAGGAATTTCGGCAGCAGGATCATGTCGATGTTCAGTCCAGGCGTCGCCGAAACAACTGCCCCGCCGGGGGCGCTGGTTGGCGCTGGCGCACTGGTTGGCGCCGGCGCCGCCGTAGGCGTCTGAGTCTGTGGCACTCCGCACGCTGCCAGAAGCAGCGCAATAATACTGATGCTGATAAACAGGTTTCGTCTGATCGCCATCATAGCACACTCCTTCGACAAAGAGTTCTCTTACGAACTGCGGCGTTCACGTAACGAACGATCGTTACGAAGACACGGGCGTTTCTGTTTCGACCTGCACCTCCTTTCGTTGCGTCGCGCGTCGTTGCAACCGTTCACGCGCCATCTGAACCAGATTGGGCAGGAGCACCGACAGGATGAGCAGCACACCGATGACGCCAGTCTGCACATTGCCGGTAACATTGAGCAACGACATCCCGTTGCGCAGGTTGAGAATCACCAGAATTGCCAGACCCACGCCAACCAGATTGCCGACGCCGCCAAAGATGCTGACCCCGCCAAGCAGCACCATCGTGATGATGTCGAGTTCAAAGCCTTCGGCGGTATTGCCGCGCACCGCGCCGAGCCGCGCCGCCAACAGAACGCCAGCCATTGCGGCGATCAGCCCGGAAGCCACAAAGACGCCAAGTTTCAGTCGCGGCGTGTCGATGCCGGAGTAGCGAGCAACGGCTGCATTATTGCCGATCACATAGATCATGCGACCGATGCCGGAGAATTGCAGGACGACGAGTGCAAGCGCGAACAGAGTTGCAAAGAGGATGAGGCTGAGAGGAAATGGCCCAAGGAGGGGTTGTTGTCCCAGCGCAGTAAACCAGGAAGGAAAACCGCCAATCGAGCGGTCTTCGATCAAAATGCGCGCCACACCCCGGTACCCGATCATGCCAGCCAGGGTCACCGCCAGTGATGGCAAACCGACGTACGCCACCCAGAACCCATTGAAAGCGCCGCAGCACACGCCAGCGATGAGCGCCGCCAGGACCGCCAGGGGCATGGGAACGCCGCTCTCGAACAAAACGGCGGTCAGGCAGGCTGCCAACCCCATCACCGAGGCGACAGAAAGGTCAATTTCGCCATTGATGATCACGAAGGTCATCACCAGCGCCACGATGATCTTCTCAATCGAGAGCTGGAACAGGTTGATCTGGTTGGCCAGGCTCAGGTATGCCGGGGCGCGGCCGGTATTCACAATCATGACCAGGATAAGAACGGCGAGAAGGAATCCTTCCCAGCCGATCAGTCGACGCAGGTTAGCGACCATGGTCAACCTCCGCACCTCCCCGCCACAACCGGCGCAACCATCCGAGGATCACGGCATCGGAAGCGACCGCCAGCAAGATCAGCAGACCAAGCAACGCACCGCGCCAGAACTCGCTGATCCCCAACCAGCGCAGCAACCCCTGGCCGAGCAGATCGATCAAAAAGGCGCCAAGGAGTGCGCCGAGCACCGTGCCCGAACCGCCAAAGGTGTTGACGCCGCCGACGACCACAGCCGCAACTGACTCCAATTCGATCCCCTGACCGGCGACCGCAGTGATTGTGCCGAAGCGCGCAAGAAAGAGAAAGCCAGCCAGCCCGGCCAGCATGCCACACAGGGTAAAAGCCGTCAGCACCATGCGTTGGGCAGGCAAGCCAGCGAAGCGCGCCGCCTCCGGATTGGAGCCAATCGCGTAGAGCCGCCGTCCAAAGACGGTATAGCCGAGCACGACTTGAAACACAACCACCGCTGCCAGCGTAGCGACCATCAGCGGTCGCACTGCAAAGTCGCCGATCGAAAAGAGCGTTTGCCGGCTCAACTCAACTACCCACGCTGGCAACGAGTCGACGGTCACAGTGCGCGCGTTGGCGTAGTTGATGAGCAGCATCCGGTAAATCGCCAGCGTGCCCAGGGTTGTGATGATGGCTGGCACCCGTCCATACGCCACAATCAGACCATTGATCAGGCCCATCGAACCGCCGACAGCGGCGGCGAGCGCTACGGCGACTGGCGCTCCCATGGCATTGTTGGCTGCCAGTTGTGAACCGACGAAATACGCGGTGAAGCCGACAATCGAACCGACCGAGAGGTCGATATTGCGTGTCAAAACGACCAGCGTCTGGCCGATGGCCACCATCCCGATAATTGCGACGCTAGTTGCAATACGATTGAAGGTGCGCGCCGAAAGGAAGTTCTCGATCTGCCAGCCAAAGATCAGCAGCGCTGCCACAATCAACACGACCAGACTCAATTCACGCAGCTGTTCAGGGCGTATTCGTTGCCGCCACGCCGTCATGGTCTTCACCTTTGCACAGACGATTCGGTTGCTCGTGAAGCCAGCGTTTCCGGCTGACCCATAGCAGCCGCCAGGACGCGCTCTTGCGTCGCTTCACGCCGGTTGAAGACGCCCATCTGCCGGCCTTCACGCATCACCAGCACCCGATCGCTCATTGCCAGCACTTCAGGCAGATCGGAGGAGATCAGAACGATGGCTATCCCTTCGGCGGCAAGATCATCGATCATCTGATGCACTTCGGCTTTCGCGCCCACATCAATCCCGCGCGTTGGTTCATCGAGAATCAGCAGACGCGGTTTTGTGTTCAGCCATTTGCTCAGCATGACTTTCTGCTGGTTGCCGCCCGATAACCGGCTCACTTCGACGTCGACCGACGGGGCGCGGATAGACAGTCGGCGACGGTATTCCTCGGCTGTAGACAATTCGGCGTGGCGACGCAGCAGGCCCAGCGGCGTCAGGTAGCGGTGCAACGTCGGCAATGTAATGTTGGCCGCGATCGACATCGGCAGCGAGAGACCCAGGCTGCGTCGATCCTCGCTGGCATAGGCGATGCCGTGACGCATCGCCTGTACTGGCTTCGTGATCCGCACCGTGTGTCCGTCAATCACGATCGTTCCGCTATCCGCTGGCGCAATCCCGAAAAGCGCCAGACCGACATCAGTACGGCGTGCGCCGACCAACCCGGCGAATCCCAGCACTTCGCCCTCGCGCACATCGAACGAGATGCCGCTAAACACGCCGCTACGACCGAGATCGCGCACCTGCACCACCACCCGGTCACGCACAGTGTCGCGGCGTGGAAAGAGTTGCTCAATGGCGCGTCCCGCCATATCGCGAATGGCCCGTTCAGGTGTCACATTGGCTCGTGGAGCTGATGAGATCAACTGTCCATCACGCAAAATGGTGATCCGGCCAGCAATGCGAAAGACTTCTTCCAGCCGATGCGAAATGAAGAGAATGGCTACTCCCTGATCACGCAGACGTTGCACAATGGCAAACAGTTGATCCACCTCGTGCGCCGACAACGCCGCCGTTGGCTCGTCCATAATCAGCACACGCACCTGGAGCGACAGCGCCCTGGCGATCTCGACCGTCTGCTGCGCCGCCACACTCAGACCGCGCGCTGGCTGGCGGACATCCAGCCGCACGTCGAGCTGGGAAAGGATATTCTCCGCATCGCGGTGCATGCGTCGCCAATCGACCCATGGTCCCCGGTCGGCGTGGGCAATAAAGATGTTTTCGGCGACATTGAGGTCGGGGTACATCAGCGGTTCCTGATAGATGGCGGCAATGCCCAGACGTTGCGCTTCCAGCGTGCTGCCGATATGCACTGGTCGTCCATCGAGCAGAATCTGCCCGCTATCAGGTTGATGCACGCCCGTCATGATTTTGATCAGAGTCGACTTACCGGCGCCGTTTTCGCCGAGCAGCGCATGAATCTCACCGGGATACAGACGCAGACTGACCCCGTTGAGCGCCTGCGTATTGCCGAACCGGCGCGAAATGTCGCGCATTTCCAGAACGGGTGCGCCATGCATGGATGCCTCGTTATACAACGGTCACCGGAAAACAATCAACAAACGGGGCGCTCCGCTCAACAACATCCGGTCCAGCCGTGATCAGGCGGTGGATCGCTTCAACCGGGCAGAAGCTCGTCAGCGAGTTGACCCCCAGTTTGCTGCTGTCAAGCACGGCAATCACCTGATCGACGTGACGCACCATTGCCGCTTTGAGCAACCCTTCCGGGACGGAACTTTCAGTCAGTCCTTTCGCCAGGGTCAATCCGCGCGCCGAGAAGAATCCCTTGTCGGCATGCAGGCGCTGCAACATCTCCTCCGCCAGCGTGCCGGTCAGCGAGCCGGTGTCGCCGCGCACCTGCCCGCCGATGACGATAGTGGTGATTGCAGGGGAAGCGCCAAGCGACAGGGCAAGGTGCATGCCGTTGGTAATGACCGTAAGGTTGCGCCGGTCGGCAATCTGACGGGCGATGGCGTAGGCGGTCGTGCTGGCGTCGAGCATCACGGTATCACCGTCGTTGATCAGGCTCGCTGCGGCGCGCGCAATGCGCTCCTTTTCCGCTGCCTGCTTCTTCAAGCGCGATGCGAAGCTGCCCTCGGGCCACAGGGGCCGGTCGAGCGCCGCGCCGCCCCAGATGCGCCGCAGCATGCCCTCCCGTTCGAGCAGCGCAAAATCGCTGCGAATCGTCACTTCGGAGACGCCAAGTTGTTCGGCGCACCATTTGACGGAGATCTGCCCGTGACGCTGAAGCAGCGCCATGATCTGATCGCGCCGCACTTCGGGCGGAAGCGCATCGGCGCTGTGATCGGACATAGACTCGTGAACCGGAAGCGTGTCGTGCGGAATGATGAGGCAAGTGTACTGTGATTTTCGAGTTTTGTCAAGTATTTTCGAGAGTTTTCGATTTTTTGAGCAAGCGCATACGGTATAATGGTGACAGGCGCTGTACAGGATGGAGGACGCGCATGACTCTCGAAATCACGACTGTCGCCCCGTTGCTGCTCGACCACGCGCTGCCAGGACCGCCGCAGGGACGCTGGACGGTCGACTGGTGGGAGCGCCTGCCCAACGACGGCAACCGCTATGAGATCATTGAAGGAACCCTGGGTATGACAACTGCTCCAAGCGCATTCCATCAGTGGATCGTCAGCATGTGCATCGAGTTGCTGGGCATCCCTGCGCGAGCGCGCGGTCTCGGCATCTGGTTTACCGCGCCTATTGGCGTCATTCTGTCGCCGTACGACGCGGTGCAGCCCGATTTTCTCTTCATTCGCGCTGAGCGGGTTGCTGCACTGGTGCGCGAGCGCCGCATCCACGGCGCGCCTGATCTGATCATCGAGGTGCTTTCACCAGGCAACAGCGCTGAGGCGATGACGCAGAAACGCGCCGTCTACGCACGCGCTGGCGTCGCAGAGTATGTGGAAATCGACCCGGCACAGCGCACTGCAACTGTGTATCGCCTTGAGGAAGGCGTCTATAGCGCGCCTGTCGTATATGACTCCACCCATACCCTCCTCCTGTCCTGCCTGCCCGACCTGCCGCTGCCGGTGGCGGAACTCTTCGCTGGCGCACCAGATACGACGTTGTAAACCGATCTTTCTCGCACGCATCGAAGGCGCCTGAGTGCAGCTCGTTGCGCCTCGATGCCCTTGTGTGAGCTTATGGGAAGATCAACTGGATGTTGGACACTCTTGTGATCGGCGCTGGCTGAGCCTGTCGAAGCCAGCGCCAACCGCTCCGCTGGTGCAGGTGTGATTGTCCGGGTTCAGGTTGATCTCCCCATCAGGGTATGGGTCCGAAATATCGCAGCGCCTGCTCCAGCACCTCAATGGCGCGCAGGTATTCCTCGATCACGATGTGCTCGTTTGGCGCGTGATCCAGGCTCGAGTCGCCTGGTCCGTAGGCAAGGATCGGGCAGCGCCAGACCGGTCCGACGATGTTCATATCGGAGGTGCCGGTTTTCAGCAAGAAGCCTGGCGTTCCGCCAGCCGCGCGAATGCCGCGGAGGAAGGCGCGCGCCAGCGGTGTGTTCTTCTCCGCCTGATACGCCGGGCAGAGGTCACGGAAGCGCAACGCGCCGCCGTGGGAATATTCTGCAATTGTGGCTGCCAGCGTTTCGGACGGCACATCGGGCGGCAGGCGCACGCCAATCGTCAGTTCCGCCCGATCAGTTAGTCCGTCGCTCTGGCTGCACATGGAGCGCAACGAGGGCAACAACTGGTCGAACAGGCGCTCACGCCCCTGATTGTACGCCGCGCAATGG
>DAOTWI010000570.1:0-4598 GCA_034436075.1 Roseiflexus sp. | reverse complement strand
GGGGCACGCCGTCTGGCGCTGACCATGGGGCGCAGCCTGGAACTGGCGCTGCTGGTCTCTCACGCTGCCTGGTCGCTTGCGGAGGAGCGCGACGGACGGGCGCGCGCCGCAGCATTGCGTTTCGCCCGCTCCCCCATCGACCTGATCGACGACGCGGATGTCGATGATGCCGCATTAGCGGGCGATGAGCCGTTGCCGGTTCAACCGTGAAACGTTGAACGTTGAACGTGGGCAGGGGGCAGGTTGCAGGTGCGGCGGTGGGAAGGTGGAAGGTAGGAAGGCGCCTGACCCTTGAGGTCTTCGCCCTGATCGAATGAATGGAATAGAACCTCACGGACGGAACGATCCCCGCCCCCTGTTCAGACGTATCCCGACCTCAAGGGTCTTGGGGGCGCGCGGCGCGTGGGAAGGCGGTGTAGGACGAGAGGCAAGAGGGGCAATGGCGCCCTGCGTATCCTCTGCGCCTCTGTGGTTCAAGACAGCAGATGGGAAGGCGGCGCGTGCGAAGGTGGAAAGGTGGAAAGGTGAACGTGCGAAGGTGAAAGGTGAACGTGGTCGTTGCACGTTGAATGCGATGCCCTGAGCCTGCGAAGGGTTGAACGCTGAACGTGGGAAGGTGGAAGGTGGGGCTCTAACTCCTAACTTCTAACTCCTAACTTCTAACTTCTAACTCCTGACTTCTATCTCCTAATTCCTAACCCTTGGTTCTCAGTTCTCAGTTCTCAGTTCTTGGTTCTCAGAAACACATGCCTCCAATCCATGGCTTCTACTGGTCGCCATCACCGACGAACTTTGATGCGGAATGGCGCGCATTTGTCCAGAGCGGCGCCAACAGCGCCGTGATCCCGATGCACGCGCTCACGGACGCGCTTCTTGACCGTCTTCGGCAGCGGGGTGCGACGGTCTACGTCGATCTGCCGTTGTTTGCCGGCGCCGATCTGCGCGTGAGCTTCCCCGACAGCGCCCCGGTCGATGAGTACGGCAGCGCGATGGGCGCAGATGAGTGGTACGTTCCGCTCTGTCCGAACAACGTGCGCGTCCGCGCTCACCGTCTTGCCAGCCTGCGCAGCGCGCTGGAGCGGCACGGGAACGCACTGCACGGCGTCTGGCTCGATTTCGTGCGCTACCCGCTGCGCTGGGAAGTTCCGCAGCCGAATCTGGTGCAGACCTGCTTCTGCGATCAATGCCTTGCCCTCTTCTTCGCGCACCCGCCACGCGAGTACGCCGTCGATGAACGGGTGGCAACGATACACGCCATCCTGAACGAACATCTCGATGCCTGGGCCGCATGGAAATGCGAGCGGATCGCCGGGTTCGTTCAAGACATCCGCAACTTCCTCAGAGCGCAACGCCCTGACCTGCGCCTGGGTCTATTTGCGCTCCCCTGGCGGCTGACCGACCACAATGCCGCCATTCGCGCGGTTGTCGGGCAGGACGTGGCGCTGCTCGGCAGGAGCGTCGATGTCATCAACCCGATGGTCTACCATCGTCTCTGCGGTCAATCACCCGCGTGGATCGCCGACGTTGTTGAAGAGATCCGCACGCGGAGCTGCGCAGACATTCTGCCCATCATCCAGACCATCGACGCGCCCGGAACGCTGTCGGCGGCGGAACTCCGGCGCGCGCTCGAGATTGCGCGCACGGTATCGGATCAGGGGGTGCTGCTGTTCGACCTGAGCGCCGTCGTCTGCGACCCGGATAAACTGGCAGTAGTGCGTGAGGCGTTTGAAGGCGGGAAGGTTGAAGGTTGAAGGTAGGGGCGCAGCGCCGCCTTGCCCACGAGGTGCATGGCGCAGGCGGTAGGGGCGCAGCGCCGCCTTGCCCACGAGGTGCATGGCGCAGGTGGTAGGGGCGCGGCGCTGCCTTGCTCGCACGGTGCATGGCGCAGGTCGCAGGTAGGGGCAAGGCGGCGCCTTGCCCGCACCCGTCGGTTGCACCTTATTTCACCCTGATCATATCAAGGCGCTCTTCCAGTTCGGTCGCCTGCTGTGCCAGACGCTCGATGTCCGCCCGCAGGCGCGCCAGGTCGTCAATGTCGTGCTGACGACGCAACGCATGGCGTTCGCGTTCGCGCTCCAGGTGGTGCAGTCGCTCCCGGATCAGGTTCATCGCAACGCCGAGTTCCTTGTGGAGCGCGGCAAATGGCGCCCCGACAATGCTGACAATCTGGGGATCGAGCTGGTTGCTCCCCAGCCAGCGGTCGATCTCCTGCGGCGCAGCGGCAGCCAGCGCCTGACGGAAGCGCGTGGGCAGCATTTGCCGCCGTAGCGTGCGGTTGATGCTGTTCTCCTGTGCGGGAATCGCCAGGCATTCCTGAACCGGACGCGATTGAAGGGCGCTTCCAATCCACGTACACGGTATCGTCTGACCGAGTCGCAGCAGGTCGCCATCAAGGACGATCTGCGCAACATCCGTACCGGAAGGGCGATCACGCAATTGCGCAAGACGGTCTGGCAGGCGCAGGCTGGTTTCGGCGTCGCCAGCGCGGCGCCTGGTGAAGTCCAGGACGTAGCCGAACGTCACAGCAAATGGGTGCAACGCCTGGAGCACCGGCGCGAGCAGATCGCCGACCTCGGCGCCGATCTGCGTCAGGGCAGCGCCGATCACCTCGCGCGACGCTGCTTGGATCTGAACCATGACCCGCACAACAAACGCGGCATACTGGCTTTCGAGTTCCTCGCCAGTGCAACGGATGGCATTGATCTCCTGCGCGCTGCGCGCTTTGAGGGTGAGTGCCAGTTGTCCCAGATGCCTGGTGATGATCGCGCGCGCCTGATCGTGGGCATGGGCGATGCGCTGGAGTTCCTGATCGCAGAGGTGGAGCAATGCGTCGAGCAACGCAGCGGAGATCGCATCATTGCCGGAGTTCCCGGCGCGCAGCGTTGTAATGCGCGTCTCCAGCTGCCCGGCGAGCAGCGTCGTGGCGCTGCGGATCTGGACAATGCGGCGGCGCAGCGCCAGGCTTTCGCTTTCATGCGCCAGAAACCGGTCGAGCGCTTCGAGAAACTCCTTGAAGCCGCTCTCGGCTTCCAGCGCCGCATTGTTCGACTGGCGCGCGCGCAGTGCCTGCCGTCCCGAGATGCCAAACACGAGCGGGTCGCCGGATTGGAAGGGGCGCCCGCCATTCCCGTCGCCGGTTGTTTGCGCCGCATAGCCTGCGATTCGTTCACGCACCCGCTGCGCAACAAAGTTCAGCACAGCCGGCCGATCCTCCGGCTCGAGCCGGTCGAGCGCCGTGACCACGAAGAGCATCCGGCTAAACCCCAGCGCCAGCAGGCGCTCGAGAAACTCCCCCTCAGAGTCGCCAAAGGGCGAGTCCGCCAGCACCATCATGATGACGCCGTCCACCCGCTGGAGCGCCGCTGCGGTCACGTCCGTCATTGCCGCCTCATCGCCAAGCCCCGGCGTGTCGAGCAGGTCGATCTGATGAATACGGCAGAACGGCGACGGATAACTGACAATCGCTTCTTGCACGGTTTCAGCAATTGCGCGCGCTTCGGGCGTCAGTTTGGTGATGAAATCGCGCAGTTGCTCGATGGCAATCGTCTGTTCAGGCGGCGGTTGACCTTCCGGGGCGCGGTAGATAATGCGCGCCGCCGGCGGACCATACGTGACGCGGGTGAGCGTCGCCGAGGCGGGCGCCACATCCGAGGGGAGAATATCAGCGCCGATCAATGCGTTGACGAATGTACTCTTGCCACGCTTGAACTCGCCCGCCACGGCGATGGTAAAGCGCTGATTTTCGATATGGTCGAGACTCTCGTCGAGTTGCCCGGCAAGCGCGGCATCATCGCAGCGGCGCGCAATCTCGCGCAGGCGACGCAGCGCGTCGATAATGTCGCGCCGCAGGCGACGCGGGTCGGATGGCATCTGGCGCAATTCTGTTCCCCTATTTCATCCTTACGCCGCAATAGCCGCAGAAGGTTGCATCGGCATCGATCTGGTACGAGCACTGCGGGCATAGACGCGACGAGTGAGCCGCCAGCGCCGGTTCCGGATGCTGCTGGTGTGGTGATGGAAGGAGAAGTGGATCGTGCGTCGGCAGTGTATGCACCGGCGTAGGTGACGCCTGATGAACGGGCTGTGCCGCGTTTGCCGCCTGTCGAGCGAAAAATTGGTCGACCAGATTGCCGAAAACGACAATGAAGCCAAAGGCTACCAGCGCATTGGCTAACTGACCGATTCCCAGGAATATGTGCAGGAATGACGCCAGCGCCTTAAGAATGACACTGCCTGTAATCAGCGCGCCAATGATGCCGACGCCATTCAGCACCGGTACATTGTGACGCCTGGCAATCGAGTAGGAGAGATAGGCTTCCAGAATGATCAGAAGAAACGATGCGCCAGGCATGAGCGCGATCAGTGCACCAATGGTTGCGAAAACGTACAGCGGGTTCATACCATCCTCTCGCTTTATTGACACTCTATCCTGCATTGTGCGCCGCCGGAGCGCCGCACGCGCCGCAGAACCGTTCGCCTGGCTTCATTGCTCCGCCGCACGCGCTGCACCGCACGCCAGGCAATGCGCGGGGTTGCGCGGGTGCGCTGCTGGCAATCGTGGCGCCGCACGCGCCGCAGAACTTTGCGCCGGGTTTGAG
>DAOTWI010000569.1:0-3079 GCA_034436075.1 Roseiflexus sp. | reverse complement strand
GGTGAACTGTGGCTCGGCGCGAACGGTCGCCGACCGGCATTCATCAAACGCCAGTCTGCATCGCTCGCTGCGTTCACCGCACAGGTGCAGCGCGCCGCTTCAATTGCCGGCGGGGAAGCCCCGCTCATCTGGTTCGATAGCGACCATTGTCCGTTTTGTCCATGGCGCACAGCGTGTGACACTGCGGCGCGCGAAACCCGCGACATCGCCCTGCTTCCCGGATTGAGCCGGCGGCAGGGGAGCGCACTGCGGCGGCGCAGCATCCACAGAATAGACCAGGTCGTGACGCTCGACTCCACGATCCTGGCATCGCTGTCGGAACGCTCGCTTGCCACCGGTTCGCGTCTCCGGCGCCAGGCGCAGGCGTTGCTTACCGATCAACCATTGCCGATCAGCGCCGCCATCCCGTCACTTCCTCGCGTCAGGCTCTTTCTCGATATCGAGAGCGATCCGCAGACGCGCGAGCCGTGGGCATTCGGTCTTGCCGGCGCGCCTGGAGACCGCTTCGTGATTGTGGTGGAACCGTCATGTGCTGGCAGCGACGTGCGGCTCGACGGCGTCCCCGTCATTGGGGTGCGCAGTGCTCAGGAGGGGTGGCAGCGGGTGCTCGGCGCCGTGCGCGCAACAGGCAGCGCGCTGGCGCACTGGGGAGAAGCCGAGCGTCTGATGCTCGAACAGAGCGCCGATCCGCACACATGCCAGGAACTCGCGCCCTTCATGATCGACGCGCAACGCGAACTTCAGAAGCGTGTCGTGCTTCCGACTCCGCGCCTGAGCGACCAGCGCGGCGGCGGGTTGAAAGCCGTCGCGCGCTGGCTGGGATGGACGTGGTCCCCCGGCGCCGATCACTGGACGCTGGCATGGGAAGCGTACCGGCAGTGGCAGGCGCAGCCATCGCCAGTTGACGCTTGCGACATCCTGGCGCCAGCCATCGTCTATCTGGCGGCTGACATCGAGGCGCTGGCGGCGGTCTGGCGCTGGCTCGAAGCATTTGTCGCGGCAGTCAACGCAACCGGCGCGCCTCAAGATTGGCGTGCAGATCGAGATACCGCAACCAGCCGCGAATGCTGAGCGGACCCAGTTGATTATGGTGCACTATCGCGGACTCAGCGCGTGGATCGGCGGCGCAGCGCCGCGCCAGATGCACCGTTTCGTCGCGCGTGTTGAGGAACACATCGATCAGTTCAGGGAGGTTCAAATCCACCGGCGGTTGATAGTCGTCCATTTCATCGTTGATGAACGGCTCGCCAAGCGCCACGCGCATCCGGCGCTGTCCCCAGCGCTCCAATCCGATGATATGCCGGAGTTGCCGGCAGTTGGCAGGCGTATCGGCGCTGGCTGCCATACGCGCCTTGAGTTGCGCTCCCGACGCGGCAAGCGCCTCAGCCCAGGCGGCAGTAGAGCGCCGCATTGCCGGACGCTCCACCACCAGACGCACGATCACATCGCGCAGGCTTGCATAGAGTGACATTGATTAATCTTCCCGTATCGAGCCGGTCAAATAGAGAATGCCAGCCCACAACGCGCGCGCGTAACGGTAGAACCAGAGAGCGAATGCGACCGAAACAAGCGTCAGCGCCGCAATCAGGGGCCAGACCGGCATATCGGTAAAAAACGCCAGCGCCGCGCCGCTGACCGCAACCGACGAGGTAGCGACCGTATTGATCGCCATCCCGCCGCTGAACTCACCCGCACCGCGCTCGAACACAATACCGCACACCGGGCAGCGCACATTCATTGTGAAACGCGAACGAAACATGCGCCCGTGCTGGCATGCCGGGCAGGTGCGCAGGAGACTTAACAATAAGACGCGCAGCACTCGTGCCATACAGCTCGAAACAAAAAAGAGAATTGGAACTGAGACATAATGCTCAATTTCCAATTCTCACACTGGTGGGCGATACTGGACTTGAACCAGTGACCTCCACGATGTCAACGTGGCGCTCTAACCAACTGAGCTAACCGCCCTTCTGCGGAATATATGGTAGCACTCCAGGCGCGGGATGTCAAGCGAAGAATGAATCAATTGACATTGACGCACTTTTCGTGACCATGCTATACTACCCGATAAAGATGCTCATCCAGAGGAGTGGAGGGACCGGCCCGATGAAGCTCCGCCAACCCGTAGCCGCCGGATCGAGCAGTTTCCTGCGTTGGTGATCCTTCAGGCTACAGGGTGGCAATTCCGGCAGCGCAGGCTGGAAGATGAGTGATGATGAGGCTTCCGGGAACCTCGCGCACAGGCGTGAGGTTTTTTGCTAGAAACCCCTGTCCCATCCTGGCTGAGCGCGATCCTGATCACGACGAGTCCTGTCATCAGTCGAATACTGCGAGGTGTTTCCTTGAAGCAGAAACCAACCTATCTCGAAGCCCTGCGCGAGCGCGTTCTGATCTACGACGGCGCCATGGGCACCAGCATCGATACATTCGATCTGACGCCAGCCGACTACGGCGGCGAGCCTACCTTCGGCGCGCGCGACTATCTGGTCATTACGCGCCCCGACGTGATTGAACAGATTCACGCATCGTTCATGGAAGCGGGCGCCGATGTGCTCGAAACCTGTACGTTCCAATCGACTCGCCCGCGCCTGGAGGAATGGGGACTCGCCGATCAGACGCATGCCATCAATGTCGCGGCTGCGCGCCTGGCGCGGCGCGTCGCCGATGCGTTCGAGGCGCGCGACGGCAGGCCCCGCTACGTGGCAGGTTCGATGGGTCCTACCGGCAAGCTGCCGTCGTCGGACGATCCGGCGCTGTCCGATGTGACGTTCGATCAGTTGTCGGACATCTTCTACGAGCAGGCGACGGCGCTGATCGAAGGCGGCGTTGATGTGCTGCTGGTCGAAACGAGCGTCGATATTCTCGAAGTGAAAGCGGCGCTCGACGGCATTCGCCGCGCCAAAGCCGACCTCAATCGCCCGGATGTCGCGGTGCAGGCGCAAGTGTTCCTCGATCTCTCCGGCAAAATGCTCCTCGGCACCGAAGTGCCCGCGATCATCGCCACCCTCGAAGCGATGCCGGTTGATGTGATCGGGCTGAACTGCTCGACCGGTCCTGAGCATATGCGCGAGGCGATCCG
>DAOTWI010000568.1:0-2297 GCA_034436075.1 Roseiflexus sp. | reverse complement strand
CGTACACCTCCAGCTCGCTCACGCCAGGGCGGATGGCAAGCGCCGCCGCTGCAAAGGCGCGGTCGAGCATGGCGACGCGCTCGCGGATCGCCTGGTGCGCGGCAGCGTCCTTAATCATGGTTGCCTGAAACAAGACATCGCGCGCATCGTGCAGGCGAACGTCGTCCGCCAGACCAAGAGCGATGCTGGCTGGAAGCGCATCGAGCGCCGCGCCGACAGGCGCCTGGTGCAACCCGGCGTCCGATACCGCTTCACGCAAGGCAGCAACCGCCTGGTCTGTCGCAGGCGTCAACGCATCGCTGCGCCAGGCATCGTAGCGCAGCGTCTGATCCCAGATACATCCAGGCGCTTCAGGGTCCAACGGCGCCACGAGGATGACCCTGCGCGGTCCGATGACCAGAAACACAGGCGCTCCGGGCGCCGGCAGCCACCCGCTCAGGTGAAAGAGGTAGGGCGCCTGGTTGACGATCAGCCCGTGGAATCCGGCGTCAGCGACAGCCCGGCTCAGAGTCGCCAGCCGATTGGCAGAGATGGTCATACCCGATCCGCTCCCGCTACCCGGTGATCAACGCGCGGCGGAAAGGTCAGCGTCTTCCACCAGCGCCCGAATTCGATCAGCTTCTCAATCGTCGCCTCGAGCAACTGACGCCCCTTCTCAGGCGTCGCCAGCGATGGCGCACCCTCCGCGCCGCTCTTCGACCGCTGGCTCCAGAACTCCATGAAATGCGCCACTCCGCCGCCAGCAAAGTCGTCGGAGCGCCAGGGACGATAATCCGGCGCGAATTCGTCCTGAATCCGGTCATGCCGCACCAGATCGGGGCGCAAATACATATACTCCGAGGTCTCGAACTCGCAGGCGTGCGCCGTGCCGCCAATCGGCGACTCGCGGATCTCCGCCAGTTTTTCGCGCGCCAGGGTCCAGTGATCGAGCGTGGCGCACATGGCGGCCGTGTGGTTGGTGATCATGCGCGTGGCGACTTCGCAGATCGAGCGGTTGCTGCCATGACCGTTCACCAGGACGATGCGCTTGAACCCCTGGCGGGCGAAACTATGCCCGATGTCGAACAGATACTCGATCAACACCGTCGGGCGAATCGCAATCGTGCCCGGAAAATCCATCACATGCTCGGAGAAGGCGTAGTAGATCGGCGGCGCCGCCAGCAGATCCGCCGGCGCGCGGCGCGCTGCTTCTTCGCAGACATAGGTCGCCTGCACGACGTCGACGTCGATCGGCAGGTGCGGTCCATGCGTTTCAAGCTGACCAACCGGAATGAGCACGACGCGCTGTTCGAGCACGGCGTCATTCACTTCTTCGTGCGTCATGGCGGCGTAGAGATGCTTGCGCATAGCGGCTCCTCACTGCTACCCAAGAATTGCGAGTGTGCGCGTGTCAGTGACATCCGAAAGCAGCACCGGTCCTTGTTCCGTCACCAGCACCCGGTCTTCGATATGGAACGGCGCGCCGTGTTCATCGAGAACGAGATAGTCATATGCCAGCACCATATTGGGTTGCAGCGCGCGCTGATCGGCGGGTTGCAGGATCGGCGACTCGCGGAATGCCAGCCCGGTGCCATGCCCGACTTTCTCCGAAATCAGTCGCATGCCGCGCCGCTCGACGTGCCGCTGGCAGGCGGCGTACACATCGCAGGCGCGCACTCCTGGCTGCAACAGTTCCAGCGTGCTGTGGTAGATGTCGGCAAAACGGGCGTAGGCGTCGATCTGCTGCGGGGTGGCTTCTCCCATCGCCGCCATGCGCAGGATGATGCACCAGTAGCCGAGGACGCTGCACTTGGCGCCGTAACGCAGCATCTCACCGCGCCGGATCGGGCGGTGATCGCTCAGATGATGCATGACTGGCGCATTCGGTCCAGCCGCAACGATCGCGTCCGGTCCGGCGACTTCTTCTTCCATCAGCGTGAGCAGGTTGGCGACGATTCGCCCAGCGAATGCGCGTTCGGTTTCATCGGGGCGGGCAAGCCCGGCAGCCAGTTGCGCCGCGCGATCCATGACCCATGCCACGCGATGGAGCAACGCGATCTCATCGGCGGTTTTGATCATGCGCGCGCTGGCAAACACGTCTTCGCCGTCGGCAAAATGAGCCTCTGGCAGCAAACGGGTCAATTCCTGAAACGCCGCCGCCGGGAAGAAGCGCAGTTCGACGCCAATGCGCCCGCGCTGCAACCCCTGCCGGGCAATAGCTTCCGCGAGCGTCGCCACCGGCGATTGACCGAATTCCGCATAATACGAAACGCCAGCGACCTGCGCATCACGTTCGACCTTGTCGCGCTCTCCGCCCC
>DAOTWI010000567.1:0-4444 GCA_034436075.1 Roseiflexus sp. | reverse complement strand
ACTGCAACTCGTGCCGGTGCCGCTGCTCGGCGGCGCCGCCATCTATGCCGCGTTCGTCGTTGCGCTCATCCTGTTTGGCGACCAGGCATATGTGCGTGAATTGATCGGCATTTTGCTTGGCGCCACGCTGGTCTCGCTCTTTGGTCTTGCCGATGATCGCTGGGGATTGAACGCCTACGTGAAACTCGGCGCGCAGGCGCTGGCGGGCGCCATCCTCATCCTTGGCGGCACGCAGGTGCGCCTCTTCCCCGCCGAATGGATGAACTGGGCGATCACGCTCTTCTGGGTCGTGGGCATTACCAACGCGCTCAACCTGCTCGACAATATGGACGGGCTGTCGGCGGGGGTGACGACGGTTGCCGCCGCCCATTTCCTGCTCCTGGCAGCCATGAGCGGGCAATACCTGGTTGGCGCGATGGCTGCCGCGCTGATCGGCGCGTGCATCGGCTTCCTGCGCTACAATCTCAACCCGGCGACGATTTTCATGGGTGATGCCGGTTCGCTCTTCCTGGGTTTCATTCTGGCGGCGCTGGCGATCAAACTACGCTTTCCCTCGAATGTGCCATGGGTCACCTGGCTGGTACCGGTGTGCGTTCTGGCGGTGCCAATCTTCGACACCTCGCTCGTCTTTGTGTCCCGTCTTCGCCGGGGTAAAAACCCGTTGACCACGCCGGGCAAGGATCATGTGTCGCACCGCCTCAACGCGCTCGGTCTGACGCGGCGCGAGGCGGTGCTGATCTGCTATTTGCTGGGATGCGGCGCAGGGATGGTGGCAGTGTACATTTCGCAGGCGCGTGCGCCGGATGGGTACATCGCCGCCGGATTGCTCGCCGCAGCCATGGTGACGGGAATCGTCTGGTTCGAGCGACGCCAGGGCGGGGGGTAGGACGTTGAACGTTGAACGTTCAACGTTCAACGTTCAACCCTCACATTATCATCCCTGCGCCCCGTGCCGCTGGCCCGACTCGTGGTCTCCTGCAAGCTCATCGGGATGCAGCCGAATATCCAGGCTGCGCCGTTCGATCTCGCGGCGGAATTCACGCCGCAATTGCGCCGCCTTCCAGCGCCGCTGCTCGACCGGCGTGGCAGGGGTGAACGAGGGAACGCGGTGCGGTCTGCCGTGCTCGTCCACTGCCACCATAGTGAAGTAACAGGTCATCACATGGCGCTCGCTGCGCGCCTGAATGTTCTCCGCTATTACGCGAATGCCGACTTCCATTGAACTCGTGCCGGTGTAATTGACCGATGCCAGAAAGGTGACCAACTCGCCGACGTACAACGGCTCGTGAAACACAACCTGATCGACCGAAATCGTGACCACATATGAACCGGAATAGCGCGCCGCGCAGGCATATGCCACCTGATCAAGCAGTTTCAGGATCGAGCCGCCATGCACGCGCCCGGCGAAGTTTGCCATGTCCGGGGTCATGAGAACGGTCATTTCAAGGCGACGATAGCTGTGATCTTCGTCCATGTCCGTCTCCTCTCAGATGCTGAGACCGTTCTGTATCATATCAAAGCGAGATACGGGCGATGTTCACTTCATTGTCCCAGCAGGCGCGCGCGCAGATAGTCGATGGCGCCCGGCAGCGCATACTGTGCGTAGGGGTCGCCTGGAGCGCCGATGCTGACGTGATTGGCATCGAGCGTGTAGCGTTCGATTTGATCGGGCGTGAAGTCGCGGAATGCCCATGCCAGACCAAGGAGGTGCGTTTCAGGAATGTCAGTGGTCACGTAGCCGCGCAACGCGGTCATCGACGCAGCGATGCTTTCGAGGCGTCCAACGGCGTTCCGTTCACGCACCTGTGCGAGCGCCGCAATGATAACCGCCTGCTGGCGCTTCATCCGTTCCCAGTCGCTGTCCATGTGCCGGATACGGGCGTACATCAGCGCGCGTGCCCCATCCATATGCTGCACGCCAGGGCGGAAATGCGCAACGGTATACCCATAGTCCATCGTCGGATAGAGCGGATCGTAGAGTTCGACTGGCACATCGATCGTCACGCCGCCAATCGCGTCGATCGCGCCAATGAAGCCGGTAAAATCGATGGTGACGGTGTAATCGATCGGGATGGAGAGAAACTCGCTGATCGTGCGTCGTGTGAGCGCAATGCCTCCGCCGAGCGCCGGGTTCAGTTCACCGTAGACCGTCGCCGCATTGATCCGTGACCAACCCCACCCCGGGATCGGCGCCACCAGGTCGCGTGGCAGTGAGAGGAGCGCCACGCGGCGGCGTTCCGGTTCGATGCGCGCGATGATGATGGCATCGGCGCGCGCCGGGAACGTTTCGCCCGGTCGCCGGTCGATGCCCAGGAGCAGCACGGTGATCGCTGTACCCGGCGGCGGCGCTCGCTCAGGCGCGCCCGACAACGTAGGGAGCGGAACGAGCGGCGGGGTCGGCGCTCCTGGTCGATAATCGGGGCGCAGCGGAACCGGCGTGATCGTCGGCGGAATTGGCGATGGCGCTACCGCCGTTGGCGATGCTGCGGCTGTGGGAATCGAAGCCACAGGTTCTTCCTCCGCTGGCGCCGTTGGGAGGCGCGGTTCCGTGGGTTCAGTGAAGCGCGTTGGCGCTGCGGTTCCTGGAGGAGATACAGTCGCTGGAGCAGAGGCGTCTGCCCATGCAGGCGGCGGCACGGTCGGCGGAATGAGGGTCGCCAGTTCCGGCGGAATCGTTCCAGGTAGGGCAATCGGCGCCTGGGCGGTATTTCCGGTCATTGCGCCAACGCTGCCAGCGATGGAGGCGAAGGCGATTGCCAGCCGCCCGACAAAGATCACACTCAGGACAGCCGCAATACCAGCGAGCGCCAGGCTAACGTTGCGGAGCCAGCGAGTGGTTTCCCGTGCCGGTCGAGCATGCCGCGTTGCTGGCGATGCCACGGGATCGGGCGGCGTTTCCAGCAGTGCGGCGAGCACCGCATTGCTGCTCCGTGCACGGTATGCGCGGCATGCCGCGCAGCCAGCCAGGTGAAACCCCAACGCGCGCCGCTCAGGGCGCGTGGAACCCGGGATGACGCCGTGATCGATCAATCGCCGCGCTTCACGGCACTCCAGAATCGGATGTTCCATACCACCACGCCATCACCATTCAGTCAGACGGCTGCGCTTTACAATTATGCAATGCTCGGCTAGAATCGCACTGCACAATTGATGACACATTCGTAACACATATGAAACTGATTGTCCAGATCCCCGTGCTCAACGAGGCTGAGTCGATCGCGCGCGTCCTCGCCGATATTCCGCGCGCCATCCCCGGCATTGACCGTGTCGAGGTGTTGATCATCGACGATGGGTGCACCGATGATACCATCGCCGTCGCGCTGGCGCACGGCGCCGACCACGTGGTGCGCCATACCAGTCGCAAAGGGCTGGCAGCCGCCTATCAGACCGGCATCGACGCGGCGCTGCGCCTCGGCGCCGATATTATCGTCAACACCGATGGAGACAATCAGTACCCGGGGCGTGAAATCCCCCGGTTGATCGCGCCAATCCTGGCGGGTCAGGCGGATATGGTGATCGGCGACCGGCAGATTGAGAGCAATGCCCATTTTTCGCCGCTCAAAAAGATGTTGCAGGCGGTCGGCAGCGGGGTTGTGCGCTGGGCTTCAGGCACAAATGTACCTGATACTGTGAGCGGCTTTCGCGCCCTGTCACGCGAAGCGGCGCTGCGCACGTTTGTGACGAGCGATTTTTCGTACACGGTGGAGAACCTGATCCAGGCGGGCAAGCGTCGCTTGACGATCCAGACGGTGCCGATTTCGACCAATCCGGTGCGGCGCGCTTCGCGGTTGCACACCGGAAACTGGAACTTCATCAAACGGCAGGCGTCAACGATTGTGCGCACCTATACGGCATACGAGCCGCTCAAGACCTTCACCTACATCGCCCTGCCATTCCTGATCGCTGGCGTTCTGTTTCTGGGGCGAGCGTTGTATGTCTATCTGATGCGGCAACTGGTCGACAATTTCCCGCAGGACAACGCACAATCGCTGGCGGTCGGCAGTACGGCGCTCATTCTTGGCTTCATTATTTTCCTCATTGGACTCCTGGCGGATCGGATCGGCGGGACGCGACGCCTCATGGAAGAGGTGCTCTACCGCGTTCGCGCGCAGGAAATTGCCGACGTGGCATGGCGACGTGATATGCAGGCGCGCCTGGATCGCCTCGAACAACGCCTGGCGGAGAGCCAGGACGTGCGGGCGGGGGATGATGAGGGGTTAGAGGTTACGAGAACTAAGAACTGAGAACCGGGAACCGAGCACTGAGAACCGGGAACAGGTCAGGGAGTAGGGAGTGGGCAATGGGGACTCACCCAAGGGCACGAAGGCGCACGAAGAGGCAGTTCCACTTTCCACTTTTCCCCTCTCGCCCCTCGCCTCTTGCCTCGCGCCTCGCGCCTCTCACCTCTTGCCTCTTGCCTCTCACCTCTTGCCTCTCACTTCCC
>DAOTWI010000566.1:0-6617 GCA_034436075.1 Roseiflexus sp. | reverse complement strand
CGATCCGCGCTCTGTTGACCTGGCGGCAACCCGGGCGCAGGTCGATGGCGCGCGCGCTGCACGCGATCTGGCGCGACTGACGCTCGACGAAGCAGTGCTCAAGGCGCCGTTCAACGGCGTTGTTGCCGAGGTCAACCTGAAAATCGGCGAAGCGCCGACGCCGGGTCGTCCGGCAATTGTCCTCGCTAATCTGGAGCGTTTCTACGTCGATGTGACCGTGGATGAGATCGATATCACACGGGTGAGCGTCGGCCAACCGGTGACGCTGACGCTCGATGCGCTGCCGGAGGTGACGCTGGCGGCGACGGTCGAGACAATCAGCCCGCTGGCGTTGCCGCAGGCTGCGGTCACATCATACCAGGTGCGGATCGGCATCCCCAACACCGACCCGCGGGTGCGCGCCGGTATGTCGGTTGGCGCCGACATTGTGGTTGCGGAGCGCGAGAATGCGCTGCTTGTACCGCGCCGCGCCGTGCGCAGCGACCGCGGGCGCCTGATTGTTGATGTCGCGCGCGATCCGGGGTTATGCGCGCTGCCGCCGGAGCAGCGCCCGGCGCGCCCCGAACTTGAGTCACGGGACGTGACCGTCGGGTTGAGCAACGACCAGGCGATCGAAATCCTTAGCGGTCTCGATCCGCAGGCATGCGTGTATGTCGAAGGCGTCGATCAGCGCTTCACCTTCTTCACTGGACCGCCACGCACGCGGTAACGACAGGGAGGCGCAGATGCAACCCGAAAACCCCTCTTGACGTACCTGTATGTGCTGGCGTACACTGTACCCTGTCGAGGGCTCTAAGCGTATGCCGCGGCACGTACAATTACCAGGAAAGGAGCGCTTCCCTCATGACCGATTATGGCAGCAATCGCCTGGACCTGCCCGATCCCGTTGTGACTGCGCGCGGGCGCGGCGTGACCGGGATGGAGTACCAGATCATCGGGACGACGATGCAGGCAGTCATTCTCGAACTCGACCCCGGCGAGACGGTCTACTCCGAATCGGGCGCGATGTCGTGGATGTCGGGCAATATCCAGATGGCGACCAATACGCGCGGCGGCGGGCTTGGCGGTATGTTCAAGCGTGCCATCTCCGGCGAAAGCCTGTTCCTCAATGAGTTCACCTCCGTTGGCGGCAAAGGGATCATCGCCTTCGCGTCCGACTTCCCCGGCAAAATTGTGCCGGTGGCGCTTGCCGAAGGGCAGATGATGATCGTCCAGAAGCAGGCATTCCTCTGCGCCGAAAAGACTGTGACGCTCGACATTCACTTCCGCAAGCGCATGGGCGCCGGGTTCTTCGGCGGCGAAGGGTTCATCATGCAGAAGTTGACCGGTCCGGGAATAGCGTTCGTCTGTCTGGACGGCGAAATTGTCGAGTACACGCTCGATCCGGGGCAGGTGCTGAAGGTGGACACCGGGCACGTGGCGATGTATGAGCCAACGGTGGAGTTCGACATCGAGATGGTGAAAGGGTTCAAGAACATCCTGCTCGGCGGCGAAGGGTTGTTCCTGACGACGCTGCGCGGTCCGGGGCGCGTCTGGTTGCAGACGATGCCGACCGCCAACCTCGCCAAGGCGATTGCGCCGTACATCGTAACCAGCTCATCGTAGGCGCCTGGCGCTCAGAGCGGCAATCGGGCGACGCCTCTGACGCCAGAGGCGTCGCTTTTGTGTCTGGAGCGTCCTATCTCACGCATGAAGCGCCCGTTGACCGTCTGGTCGTCTGCGCTAGCTGCACTGGTCGAAGCCCACACCGGTTGCACCGGTCGAAGCCCACGTTCATCCAGGATCATGCATTGTGAGCAATGGAACGCTTTAGTCTCTATCAACAATGTAGACAGGTTGGGCGATTGGAGAAAGAAGAGCACTTAATACTTTCAGACCCGCCATAATGATGAAAAAAACGATGAGCAGGGGTGAGATACCAAGCTGAAGCAAGATTATCAGAATGGCATAGATTAGATTCGTTTTCCAGATTGTGTAGAACGCAAGTCCTACAGCGATCAAGCCACCAATCATCATTAGGATCAACCCATTCAACACATCGCCGTTATTTATCAATGATTCGTTGTACCAGTTTAACCCGGAAATCATCAGTAAAACAGCGATAATCATAACAAAAGACGTTCTTACAAAATTATAATCAAATCTATCTTCAAAATACTCATTAATGAACATAACAATCATATAGATAAATAAGATAAAAAGAATGACCATCATTATAATCCCGACGATGACGAGAATATTGAGGATCAGCATCATTGAGCTCCTTCTACCTACGATTGCAAACGCCGATTGCACATATGCGACGAAACGGACGTGGGACACCTTGCCGCACGTGGCGTGCGATGTGTCCTCATAGATACAACCGCACGACACTGCGAGGCGTCTACGGTCAGCGATGAATGACAGGAAGAACGGATTATCGCGCTGTCGATTTTGTGATAGAGATGTTCCTGTAGGAAGATCAACCTCAATCTGGACAATCATGCTTGTACCTGTGGAGTTGCTGGCGTGGGCTTCGACAGGCTCAGCCCACGCTAATCACGAGACGGTCAACGTGCGCGAGATTGTTCAATGGCAGGATGATCGTCCAACCATTGGCGATGAACGAACAAGAGGTCTGTAATGCGTACGATAGCCTATCGTCCAATTCGGATGTGCGACGCCGATGCGGTGTTTGCAGTCGCGCAGGAAGCATGGCGGTTCACGTATGCGTCGATCTTCGATCCTGTGTTCATTGAGCAGTTTGTGAGCAGGAATTATGCGCCGGAGCAGCTGCGCGCACTCGCGCTGCGGGTCGACTCCAACGATTTGTTCTTCGATATCGCGGTCGAAGCGGATCAGGTGGTCGGCTTTTGCAACATCGGCGTAACAGCGCAGGGAGCGCAACTGTTTCGCATCTACCTGTTGCCGGCGTATATCGGACGCGGGATCGGAAGCGAGTTACTCCGGCGCGGCGAGGCGTTCTTGCGGAGTCGAAAGGTTGACCGCTATTTCTGCTTCGTGCACAAGGACAACGAGTTGGGCAAGCGTTTCTATCTGCGGCAGGGCTTCATCCATCGCGTGGAGCGGGATCAGGATGACGAGTGGTATATAGAGAAGCGACTTGGGTGAGGCGGCGTTTCGCGATCATCGCGATCTGCAGAGAATGAGCCTCTGTGCTATACTTAACAAGCAATGGCATGTGCCAGAGAACGAATGCCCCAAGGATGGAGCACATGAGACTCGAACGGTTTACCGAGAAAGCGCAAGAAGCATTTCAGGACGCTCAGGAGATCATGCACGACCAGCACCACACGCAGCTGGATGTGGAGCATATTTTCCTGGCGATGCTACGGCAGCGCGATGGGCTGACCGTGCGCGCGATTGCGCGGCTCGGCGTCGATGCCGACATGGTTGCGCGGCGCGTCGAGCACGAACTCGAAAAGTCGCCGAAGGTGTACGGGCAGTACGGATACGGCAATCAGGTCTACATCACGCCGCGCACGCAGCGCCTGGTCAAACGCGCCGAGGAAGAAGCCAATCGCCTGAATGATCAGTATGTCGGCATCGAGCACCTGCTCATTGCAATCAGCGGCGAGCGCGAAGGCGCGTCGTCGCGCATTCTGAACAGCTTCGGCATTGATCAGGAGCGCATCTATCAGGCGCTGATGGATATTCGCGGCCACCAGCGCGCCGACAATCCCGGCGCCGAGGCGCGCTATGAGGCGCTCTCGAAATATTCCATCGACCTGACCGACCTGGCGGCGCAGGGGAAACTTGACCCGGTCATCGGGCGCGAAGCGGAAATCACGCGCGTCATTCGCATTCTCTGCCGCCGCACGAAGAATAATCCCGTCCTCGTCGGTGAAACCGGCGTCGGCAAAACCGCGATTGCCGAAGGGTTGGCGCAGCGCATTGCCAGCGGCGATGTGCCGCTGCCGCTCAGGAACCGCCGCCTGCTGGCGCTCGATCTCGCTGGCATGGTCGCTGGATCGAAATTCCGCGGCGAGTTCGAGGAGCGCCTGAAGGCGGTGATGGACGAGGTGCGCAGCAGTAATGGGCAGATCATTCTGTTCATCGACGAACTGCACACCGTCGTCGGCGCTGGCGCCGCCGTCGGCTCGATCGATGCGTCGAATATGCTCAAGCCAGCCCTTTCGCGCGGCGAAATGCAGGTGATCGGCGCCACGACCATCGACGAGTACCGCAAGCATGTCGAGAAGGATGCGGCGCTCGAACGGCGCTTCAGCCCGGTGTTCGTCGAAGAGCCGGATGTTGAAACGACGGTCGAAATGCTGCGCGGTCTGCGCAAACGCTACGAGGAACACCATCAGTTGACGATTAGCGATGAGGCGTTGAAAGCGGCGGCGCGCCTGTCGAGCCGGTATATCACGGATCGTTTTCTGCCCGATAAAGCGATCGACCTGATCGATGAAGCGTCCGCCAAACTGCGCATCGACATCTATTCGATGCCGAAGGCGTTGCGCGATCAGGAAGCCGAATTGAACCGCCTGCGCCGCGATGAGGAAGAAGCTGGCGCACGGCGCGACTATGAGCGCGCCGCGATCCTGCGCGCCCGTTATCTGCAAATCGAAACCGATTTCGAGCGCGCGCGCGGTGAGTGGCTCAAGAGCTCTAACCTCGATGAGGTCGTCGATGAGGAAGACGTCGCTGCCATCGTCTCGAACTGGACGGGCATTCCGGTCAATCGCATGCTGGAAACCGAGCGCGAGAAACTCGTCGATATGGAGGCGCGCCTGCACGAACGGGTGATTGGGCAGCACGAGGCGATTGTGGCGCTTTCCGATGCAATCCGTCGCGCTCGCAGCGGCTTGAAAGACCCGCGCCGCCCAATCGGCAGTTTCATCTTCGTCGGTCCTACCGGCGTCGGCAAGACGGAACTTGCCAAGGCGCTCGCCGAGTTCCTCTTCGACAGCGAAGATGCGATGACCCGCGTCGATATGTCGGAGTTCCAGGAAAAGCATACGGTGTCGCGCCTGATTGGCGCGCCGCCGGGCTATGTGGGGTATGAGGAGGCGGGGCAGTTGACCGAGAGCATTCGCCGCCGCCCCTACCAGGTGGTGCTGTTCGATGAAATCGAAAAGGCGCACCCGGATGTGTTCAACACGCTGTTGCAACTCCTCGATGATGGGCGCCTGACCGATGCGCAGGGGCATACGGTCGACTTCCGCAATACCGTGATCATTATGACCTCGAATGTCGGCACCGAGCACGTGCGGCAGCAGAGCCTGGGTCTGGTGCGCACGCACGACAGGAATGCCGAGGAAGCCGCGCGTGAGCGGGTGTTCGAGGCGCTGCGCCAGGCGTTTCGCCCCGAGTTCCTCAACCGTATCGACGAAATTATTGTCTTCCACGCGCTGACGGAGCAGGAGTTGCAGCAGATCGTCGATCTGCTGGCGCGCGAGGTCGATGAGCGGCTGCGCGAGCAGGGATTGACGCTCGAACTGACGCCGGCAGCGAAGAAGCTGCTGGTGCGCGAGGGGTACAATCCAGCGTATGGCGCGCGTCCGCTGCGCCGCACCGTGCAACGCATGGTCGAAACGCCGCTGTCGCGCAGCCTGCTGCGCGGAACATTCAAAGCCGGCGATACGATCATCGTCGATGTCGATCCGCAAACCGGCGAGTTGACGTTCACCCGCCGCGAGACGCTCGACCTCGAGGTGAAGAAGCCGGTCGAGCCGGTGAGCGGGTGAGCAACGCCGTGATCATCGTTTCGCTTCTGGCATGCGGGGCGACCTGTCGGGTCGCCCCGTTCTGCACCTGCTCTTTTCTGGTGAAAGAAGACCATGGTCCGTTATCTGCTGACGGGAAGGCGCCTGATCGCTACCCTGCTCGTTCTGATCGGAGCAATCGCGCTCTGCGCACTGGGCATGTGGCAACTCGACCGCCACGCTCAACGCGCGGCATTGAATGCGCGCATCGCCGCCGGACTGGCGCAGTCGCCGGTTCCGCTGGAAACAGTCAGCGATCTGCAATCGCTCGACTATCGCCCGGTCACGGTGCGCGGCGTCTTCGACCCGGCGCACGAGGTGCTGCTGCGCAATCGTTCGCTCAATGGCATCACCGGCTACCACGTGATTACGCCGCTGATCCTGAGCGGACGAAACGATGCAGTGCTCGTCGATCGCGGCTGGATTCCGCTGACGGAAGCCTCACCGGAGGCGCGGCGCACATTTGCTCCGTCTGCGGGCGAAACGCTGGTGACCGGTATTGCCCGCCAACCCGAAACCTACGTTGGCGGTCCGAAGGACCCGCCGCTGACGCTGGAACGACCGCGCCTCGATGCCTGGTTTCGCGTCGATGTGGCGCGCATTCAAGAGCAAACGCCCTATCCGTTGCTGCCGGTGTTTGTCGAGATGCAACCGGTTCCTGACGCTCCCCTCACCCTGCCGCAGCCGGTTCCGCCGCCTGAACTGGATCAGGGTCCGCACCTGGGGTATGCCATGCAGTGGTTCGCTTTCGCTGTCATTCTGGTGGTTGGCTACGTCGTCTTTCAGCAGAAAACGCTGGAGGCGCAGCGGGGGTGAAGGTTGAACGTGCGAAATTGCGCCCTTGCGCATGGGCGCAGGCGACGCGTGGGCGCGGCGGCGCTGCGCCCCTACGTGCAACCCTGGGTG
>DAOTWI010000565.1:0-5175 GCA_034436075.1 Roseiflexus sp. | reverse complement strand
CCCCGGTTTGCGGATTGCCGGGTGCTACGCCGGGTCGCCGCACCCCGCCGACGAACCGGCGATCTGCGAACGGATTCGCGCCGCCAGACCGGATGTGCTCCTGGTGGCATACGGGCATCCGGCGCAGGACCTGTGGATTGCGCGCAACCAACCGCTCCTGCGCGTTCCAGTTGCCATTGGCGTTGGCGGAACGTTCGACGAGTTGGCAGGCGTCGTGCCGCGCGCGCCGGCGCTCGTGCAGCGCCTGGGGCTGAAATGGCTCTATCGCCTGCTGGTGCAGCCCTGGCGCTGGCGGCGGATCATGACGGCGGTGCCGGTTTTCTTATGGACGGTGTTCCGCGAGGGGCGCGCCTTCGATGCGTTGCACACTGAATAGCAGCGCGCGCGGCACATGGAAGAACCCTTTGTAGTTGCCCCCCTTGCTGCTCAATGCCGGTTCGCCGCGACGGTCGCAGTAGCCGAACCATTCGCCATACACAGGATCGACAAATGTGCGAAACGCATAGTCGTCCACCCGTTCCAGCCAGCGCACCCAGCGTTCCTCGCCGGTCAGCGTATACGCCAGCGCCAGCGCATAGATCGCCTCCGTATGAGGCCACCACAATTTCATTGTCGACTCGAGCTGAAGCGTGGGCTTCCCTTCGATGTCCATGAAGTAATACAACCCGCCGTACTCGTGATCCCAGCCATACTCCAGCGACCCTTCCAGGACATCGAATGCCAGGCGTCGATGCGTCTCGGACGGTACGAACTCCAGCATATGGAGCAGAAACCAGGCGACCTCGATCGCGTGACCGGGGCTGAACAGGCGACCCTCGGGCCAAGCGCGCAGGTCGCGTCCATCGAGCGCCACGTGCTCGACGAGAATGCGGCGCTGCGGATCATAGTGGCGCACCACGCCGTCGATTGCATCGCGGATTACCTGCACATAGCGCGGGTCATCGGATACTCGCGCCAGTTCGATCGCCATGCTCGCCAGCACCATCACATTCGCCAGGTTGCTGACCGACGGATTGCCGACCAGCATCGGGCGATCAAGCAGCATCGGGTTGCGGATCCACTGATCGATCTTCCAGAAGACTTCGACTGCCTCATCGAAGCATTCCTGATCGCCGGTCGCTCGCGCATATTCCAGCAGCCCGAGCATATAAAACACAGCCGCATATGGCTTCCGCTGATAGAAATATGGTTCTCCCTCGCGCGTCAGACTGAAATAGACGCGCCCTTGCGGATCGCGCCCGTAGCGACGCATAAACCGGCAGATGAGCGTCGCAGCGTCGAGAAACTCGGGGCGACGGTCGAACTCATTGTACAACCGCGAAAACATCCAGACCGCGCGCCCCTGCAACCACATGTACTTCTTCGTGTCGTAGATCGTTCCATCACGGTCGAGGCAGGTGAATTGCCCGCCATACTCTCGATCCAGTGAATGCTTCAACCAGAACGGAATGACCGACTCCTCCAGATTGGCGCGATAGCGTGCCGCATACGACGCGAGCATGGTTCCTTCTCCGTCACTGTCTGCCTGTCCGGTGCATGATACGTTATGCCTGTTTTGGAATCAACCGCCGATGCTCAACCGCCATGCAACGGTTCATCACCACTTTCAATCCTGCTTCTTCGGCGCGCGCTGCGGCTTCCTCGTTCACAATCGAGAGTTGCATCCATACCGCGCCAGCGCCAGCGGCAATCGCATCCTCCACGACCGGCATCACGGTTTCAGGACGGCGAAAGATGTCCACGATGTCGATCTTTTCGGGCACGTCGCGCAGACTGGCATACGGCTTCTCGCCAAGCACCTGAATATTCAGCGCCACCAGGCGCGGGTTCACCGGGATGACCCGGTACCCCTGGCGCTGCAAAAACTCGGCGACCATGTACGAGTCGCGTTCAGGGTCGTCGCTGATGCCGACAACCGCAACGGTGCGGGCAGAGGTGAGCAGATTGCGGATCTCCTGATCGGTGGTTAACACGGTTTCCTCCTTCGTGTTTGCGTGCGGCGACTCAACCGCACGCTACTCATTATCGTATGTCGAAAGCGGGCTTTGCGCAACCGAAACGATCTGCGCATGTGGTATGATGACTCACCCGGTTCTCATCTTCATTCTGACCGGAAGGGGGCATTCGGTGAACGTCTTGCGCTACATGCTCATCTTCGTTCCGCTGGCGTTTCTGGCTGAGTTCTTTTTCCCCAACCCCCTGATCGTCTTTGCACTCTCCTGTGTGGCGCTTGTTCCCCTTGCCGGTCTGCTTGGCGAGGCGACCGAAGAACTCGCCATTCACACCGGTCCCAAAATCGGCGGGTTGCTGAATGCCACGCTGGGGAATGCCGCTGAACTGATCATCACTATCGTTGCGCTGCGCGAAGGCAAGATCGAACTCGTCAAGGCGTCGATCACTGGCTCCATCCTGGGCAATCTGCTCCTCATTCTTGGCTTGAGCCTGCTGCTTGGCGGCATCCGCCATGGCATCCAGAAGTTCGACCGCAACCTGACCGGCGTTGCCGCAACAATGATGATGCTCTCCGTTGTTGGTATGATGATCCCGACGCTCTTTGAGTTACTTCGCGAAGTTCAGGGCGGGAACGTGGACGTCTTCAATACCGATGTGCGCGATCCGGCGCTCGACGCGCTCAGTCTGGGAGTCGCAGCAATCCTGATCGTGCTCTATGTTCTGAGCCTTATCTTCTCATTTCAGAAACCGGAACGCGGCATCGGCGCCCCAACCGGCGTCGATGACCCTTCTGATAAACTGGAACACCATCAGGCAAAATGGAGCGTGCCCGTTTCGCTCGGCGTCTTGACTGTTTCGACGGTTGCGATTGTCTTTCTCAGCGAATTCCTGGTTGGCGCTGTCGAACCGGTGGTGGAGCAACTTGGCGTCAGCGAACTCTTCCTGGGGGTGATCCTGATTCCGCTGGTCGGCAATGTGGCGGAGCATATCGTCGGCGTGCAGGTGGCGATGAAAAACAAGATGGATCTGTCATTGTCCATCTCGCTTGGCTCCAGCATGCAGATTGCGCTGTTTGTTGCGCCGTTGCTGGTCTTTATCAGTCTGTTGTTTGGCAACGAGATGACCCTCTATTTCAGCCTGTTCGAGGTTGCTGCGCTGACGCTGGCGGTGCTCTGCGCGGTGCAGGTATCGGTTGATGGCGAGAGCAACTGGCTCGAAGGGGCGCAGTTGCTGGCGGTGTATCTGATTGTCGGTCTTGGGTTCTTTTATGTCGTAACGCCAGGCGCCCACGGCGGCTAAACGAGCGGCGCCGGGCGCGTGCATCAAACAGGCGAATGTTATGCTCAACACCATTCACCTGCAAACATTTCTTGCAGTGGTTGAAACCGGCAGTTACAGCGCCGCAGCGGAACGTCTCCACCTGTCGCAGCCCGCGGTCAGCAGTCACATCCGGGCGCTCGAAGCGCAGCTCGATCAGGTGCAGCTTTTTCGACGCGTTGGACAACAGATGCTGCCAACGCACGCTGGCGAAGAACTGATAGCCATGGCGCGCGATATGCTGGAACTGGCGACGCAGGCGGAAGAACGCATTCGCAGTTTGAGAGGTCAGGTGAGCGGTCGGGTGACAATTGGATGCACCCCTTCAGGCGCCGAGGTCCTGCTGACCCGTATCCTCCAGTCGTTTCATGAACGCTACCCGGCCGTCGGTCTGTCTGTCAGCGTCGCCTTGCCCGACATGCTGCTGGAACAGTTATCCCGCCAGCATGTTCATATCGCGTTCATCGAGGAGAAACAGAGTCCGCGAAACTGGGTCGTGCAACTTCTCGGCAGCGAGCCGCTGGCGCTGATTGCGCCGCGCGACCACGAGATGACGCTGCGCGGTCTCATCACACCCGACGCGCTGCGCCAGGTTCCCATGATCATGCCGCGCAACGGAAGCGTGACTCGTCGCATCATCGATGAGGGCTTACGGGCAGTCGGGTTGGCGCCCGCCGATGTGCCGGTTGCGCTCGAGACCGACAGCGTCACCGTTGCGCTGGAAGCGGTTTGCAGCGGTATCGGGTTGGCGTTCGCACCGCAATCGTTCGTGGGGCGCCATACGGGTGTCAGTGTCATACCAGTCGAGCTCAATCTTCACCAGGAATGGTTCGCACTGCGGTCACGCGAACACACGATGTCGCGCGCCGTCCAGGAAGTGTTCACATTTCTGACCGGAGACGATGTTCGCGCCATCCTACACAAGGCTGGCGTCCAGTCTCCGCTGGAGAGCAAGGCGTTGGGAAAAACGCCGAAAATGGAAAGGAAACGATGATGAGCCATGCAGCCTTTGTCACGACCAGTCGCGGGTTGCGCCGGGATACCGTTCCGATGCGGCTGTTCGAGAAAGCCAAGCGTCTGGGGGTCTGGAATCCCAGCGACATCGACTTCAGCCAGGACATCCACGATTGGCAAACGCTGACCGACGACGAGCGCGATCTGGTGTTGCGTCTGACCTCGCTCTTTCAGGCGGGCGAAGAAGCAGTTACGCTTGATCTCCTGCCGCTCGTCGCCACAATCGCCGCAGAAGGGCGCGTCGAAGAAGAACTGTTTCTGACGAGTTTCCTGTGGGAAGAAGCCAAACACACCGACTTCTTCAACCGCTTTCTGACCGAAGTTGCCGGAGTGACGGGCGATCTGAGCCACTACCACACAGCCAATTATCGCGCACTCATTCACGAAGCGTTGCCAGCTGCGATGGAGCGCCTGCGCGACGATCCTTCTTCCGAGGCGCAGGCGCTCGCCTCGCTCACCTACAACATGATCGTCGAAGGCGTGCTGGCGGAGACCGGCTACCATGCCTACTTCACGATGCTCGAGCGGCGCGACCTGATGCCTGGCACACGCAAAGGGATCGGGCTGTTGAAACAGGACGAGTCGCGCCACATTGCGTATGGCGTCTATCTCCTGTCGCGCCTGATCAACGCCGAACCGCGCTTGTGGGATGTGGTTGTGGAGCGGATGAACGAACTCGTCGTCTATGCCGTAGGGGTGATCGACGACGCGTTTGCCTGTTACGAGGTCGTGCCCTTTGGGTTGAGCCACGACGATTTCATGCATTTTGCGATGGGGCAATTCCAGCGGCGCCTCGACCGTATCGAACGCGCGCGCGATCAGACATTGGGGGAGATTGAAGAGGAGACATCGGAGACGCCGTAAAAATCGCCGCCATCGTCGTGGAGCCGT
>DAOTWI010000564.1:0-3191 GCA_034436075.1 Roseiflexus sp. | reverse complement strand
GACCCAGGTTCGCCAGCGAGTCGGCGGGCGGGCGGTGTATGGGCTTGCGCCAGCTGGTCTTTCCATTGCTGATCTTTCGTTTTTCCTGAGCCGCTATGGTATCGAGCCATTTCGTGAACGTGATGGCGTTCTGATACCGAATTTCGGCGATCCCGCGCTCCAGCGACAGCTGCAACAGGTCATTGATCTGCTCCGTGAGACGTCGCCGCAGCCGGCGCTCTATGGTTATGCCAAACGTGCGCCGGCGCCGCCGCAATCGATGGAAACGCCAACCCTCCTGCGGTTTGGCGATAGCCTCGATCTATTGAATACTGCCGATAACGAACGGCTTGGTGTCATCGCGCCGCCGATGAATGCGGCAGGGCTGGATGAGCACGACTATCGCGTGGGCGGATTGTATATCTCCCGCGTCGCTGCCGCGCCAGAGGCATGCTGGATCTGGCTGCGCTATCTGAGCGACGACCTGATTGATCTTCAGGGCGGATTTCCAGCACGTCGTTCGCTCGCCGAGACCGTGCTTGCACAACCCAACATACACCCCGAGATACGCGCTGTGTACGAACAGTATGCGCGGCAGTGGCAAACCCCTCAATCGGAAGCAATTAGTCTACCGGCTACACATGGCGATATGACCGACCCATTCTGGTTCTATCAGGCGATTGACCGTGCATTGCGCGGCGCTGATCTTGCCAGCGAACTGCGCATCGCGCAGCAGTTCACCCTGGACGCAATGGCCTGCGGGCGTAGCGGCGACCCCATCGGCGATTGTGCACAGCGGATTGACCCCGCATATGATGGGTGGAATGGCGATTAAGCCTACGGACAGCCGTGGAAACGAGTTGTCGCTGATCGCGTCCCAATATCGCGACGAGAGGCGCTTCCGCATCGCGCCTTAGCGCGATGGAACGCGCGCGACTAAGTAGGTGTCAATATGTCATGCTGAGCGACGGCGAAGCATCTTTTCCCTTTCTAAAGCCGAGATTCTTCGCTTGGCTCAGAATGACGCGTGACCGGAACTTTTTGACGCCTGCTTGGAGATTCCGCCGAGGAGCATCCGTAACCCCTAACCCCAGCGTTATAGCGAAGTGCACTACGGCTGATGATACTGGGAAGTACGCACTGACGTTCTGATACGCGCAGCCATTCAACACTCAACACTCATCACTCTGCACGTCGCTCTAGAGGTTGATCAGCCCGCGTTGCAGCGCGACCGTCACCGCTGCCGTACGGTCATCGACGCCAAGTTTTCCAAAGATATTGACCAGATGGGTTTTCACCGTGGCTTCGCTAATATGCAGGGCGCGCCCAACCTCGCGATTGCTCGCGCCCTGAGCGACGAGCCGGAGTACCGCAAGCTCACGCGGGCTCAGGGGTTCCTCAACTGGTGCGCGCACCCGCTGCAGCAGCCGGGCCGCGGCTTCGGGCGCTAGAACGCTTCTACCTGCCGCAATCGCACGAATGGCATCAAAAAGCCGTTCGCGGGAGGTATCCTTCAATACATATCCTGTTGCCCCCGCCGCCGCCGCGCGCACAATATCCTGTTCACTATCATATGTTGTGAGCACAAGAACGGATGCCGTGATGTGCCGCTCGCGCAGTTGCTCAATAACAGCCACGCCATCAAACACAGGCATGCGCAAGTCGAGCAGAATGACATCAGGCTTCAGTTCAGCCGCCAGCGCCAGCGCCACAAGGCCATCGGCAGCCTCGCCAACCACGACAAAATCCGGCTGGCCGGCAAGCATACCTGTCAGCCCGGCGCGCACGACCGGATGGTCGTCAACGATAAGAATACGAAGCGGTGATGGCATCCCGCGCCTCCTGAACAGTCCGCGCCGGCGTCCGGTCTGCCGGCGACACATCATGCGCGCCATACGGCACACTCACGGATAGCGTCGTTCCCTCTCCCGGCGCGCTCTCAATCAGCACGGTCGCCCCAAGCGCTGTAGCGCGCGCGCGCAGGGCGGCAAGCCCGAAACCTCCGCTGGCCGGGTTTACCGCGACAGGCGCGCGAGGATCAAAGCCCCAGCCGTCATCCTGAATATCAAGCGCACAACGGTCAGCAAAATAGGTGAGCGTGAGCGTCGCCGCGCGCGCGCCGGCATGCTTGCGAATATTGGCAAGCCCCTCTTGCGCGGTGCGCAGCAGGAGCAGATCACGATCCGCGCCAAGTGACGCGGGGTTGCCGCTGACTTCAATGGTTGCCATGACCCCGGTCTCCGCGCTCCAGCGGGCAGCCACCTGGCGGAGCGCGTCAAGCAGAGCGACGCCATCCAGTGCGCGCGGGCGCAAGGCCCAGACGAGTTGGCGCGCTTCCGCAAGGCTTTCACGCGCGGCATCACGAGCATTATCAAGGTGGCGGCGCGCCTGGGGCGTGAGCTCAGGCTGCGCCTGCTCCAGCGCTTCCAGTTGCATGACAATACTCGCAAAACCCTGCGCCATCGCGTCGTGGATCTCGCCTGCCAGCCGTTCGCGTTCGGCAAGAACGCCTGCCTGGCGCTCCGCTGCAGCGAGTTCGGCCCGAGTCCGCTCCAGCTCCGCGATAATCCTGAGACGCTCGCGGCTCCGGCGGCTGACCGCGTCAAGCATCAGTCCCAGCAGGGTAGCAGTAACAAACACCAGGATGATAATAATCGCGCCAGTGAGTGAGATTGAGCCAAATGAACGCAGATGGTGTGCGATCAGCAGTATGGTGAACAGCCCGCCAACCAGCAATAGCAAACGCCACGGCAGCCGGTGGAACAGTTGCGCATAGAGCCCGAAGGCGACAAAAAGAAACGCCGTGTGGAGCATGAGCAGCGCGCCAAAGAGCGGAAACATGCCCATGCAATATACCAGCATCGTTCGTGGGCGCGCTTCGTTCGGTTCATCGCGAACCAGCGTGACAATATGCCAGGCCGTCAGCGCAACGGCCAGCAGGAGCATCAGGGTCGCCTGATCTGCCGCGAGGTCGCGCAGCGCCACCCCGCTGGCGAGCACCAGCGTGCTCAGGCAGACGCTATGCCAGATGGCGAACCAGCGCCGTTCCAGCAACTGGTCGGGCGCGGGATCAGCATGGCGGCCTGCTGCTGGAGATGCGTTCATACTCGTCCTCTGTTTCTCCGTGTCATCCGTAACCGTTCGTACTTCTCCCACGTCTGTCGGCTTCGCGCCCACACAAAAGCGGAAGCATCCTTGATGTGCGGCGTTGT
>DAOTWI010000563.1:0-3110 GCA_034436075.1 Roseiflexus sp. | reverse complement strand
GCGATGACCGTCACCGGCGCGAGCGGTCATCTGCGCCGCGCCAACCGTCCAGGCGCTGCCCGTCACCGGCGCGAGGCCATGCGGGCGGTCACAGCCCGCTTGGTGACAGTCATCGTTGCCAAGAGCCGCTAGCACGGGTGCGTCTCAGCGTCTGGAGCAGGTATCCGGTCGACGCGCCAACTGCCCCAACGATGACTGTCACCGGCGCCACAGCCGCCGCCCCAGTGATGACCGTCACCTGCGCCAACTGGCTTGCAAAAATGTCATCCGCTCCTTTGCCCGGTTTACGTGCATGTAACGATGCTCTGCTACGATGCCTGTGGTTGAATGTTGCAGGCGCGCGATGCGCCTGTCCAAACGCTGGAGGACTCCCAATGACGACCCTCTCCACCGCTGACCGCAGCGCGGTCGTTGCGCTGATAACCGACAGTTTGCGCGATCTCTACGAGCAGCATGGCATTGCTGCCGATCATGCGCCTGGCGAAGACACCCACCTGATCGGGAGTCGCGCATTGCTGGACTCACTCGGTCTGGTGACGCTGATCGTCGATCTGGAGCAGAACATCGAAGAGACCTTCGATGTTGCGCTCACCCTGGCGAATGAGCGTGCCATGTCGCAGAAGAATAGCCCGTTCCTGACCGTTGGTTCGCTGGCGGATTACATTTGCGCGCTGCTCGATGAACAGCGCACTGCCTGAGCACGAAAGCCATGACAACTGATCGACAGGTGGTGCTGATCACTGGCGCGCGGAAGGGCATCGGGCGCTTCCTGGCAGAACGATTCGCCCGCAATGGCGCGCTGGTCGAGGGGTGCAGCCGCGAGCCGCCCGACTGGTCACTGGAGGGGTACACCCACCATCAGGCGGATGTGGCGGATGAGGCGCAGGTCAAAGCCATGATCACCTCGATTTCCCGGCGTCACGGTCGCCTTGATATTGTCATCAACAACGCTGGCGTCGCGGCAATGAACCACTCGCTCCTCACCCCGGTCGCGTCACTGGATCGCATCTTCGATACCAATGTGCGCGGCACGTTTCTGGTGTGCCGTGAAGCGGCGCGGGTGATGCAGCGGCGGCGGTTTGGGCGGATCGTCAACCTGAGCACGGTTGCCGTGCCATTGCGCCTGGAAGGTGAGGCGCTGTACGCCGCGTCGAAGAGCGCCGTCGAGACCCTGACGCGCATCCTGGCGCGCGAGTTTGGTTCGCTTGGCATCACCGTCAACGCTGTGGGTCCAACCCCGATTGAAACCGATCTCATTCGTGGCGTTCCGCCCGACAAGATTCAGAAGATCGTCGAGAGCCTGGCAATCCGGCGCCTGGGGCGGTTCGAGGATGTGGCAAATGTCATCGACTTTTTTGTGCGTCCCGAAAGTGATTATGTCACCGGTCAGGTGATCTACCTTGGCGGCGTTTCCTGAAACGCCGCCTTTTCTTTCAAGGAGACGAACATGGCTATCGAATGGCTGATCGAGCGTATGGAACAATCGCGCGACGCCGCAGCCGTCGTCTGGCAGGGAGCGTCGGTCTCCTACGGCGATCTGGTGGATCGCGTGGCGCGCTGGCGCACAATCCTCGATGAAGCGGGCATCGCCGCAGGGCAGGTGGTGAGCATCGAAGGAGACTATTCGCCTGGCGCGATCTCGCTCTTGCTGGCGCTGATTGCGCGCAATGCCATCGTCGTGCCGCTGACCGCATCAGTCGCAGTCCATCGCGAAGAGTTTCTGACCATCGCCGAAGTGCAGGCAGTCATCAGTTTCGATGCTGGCGATGGGTGGCAGATCGAACGCCGCGCCATCCCGGTGACGCACGAGTTGACCCGCACCCTCATCGCGCGCGGGCATCCCGGTCTGGTGCTGTTTTCGTCCGGTTCGACCGGCAAGAGCAAGGCGGCGCTGCACGACTTCGCGCCGCTGCTGGAGAAGTTCAAGGTTCCACGCCATCGCCAGGTGACGCTGACCTTTCTGCTGCTCGACCACATTGGCGGGATCAATACGCTGTTCTACACCCTCTCCAACGGCGGAACCGCTGTGTCGGTGCGCAGCCGTGATCCAGACGAGGTCTGCGCCGCAATTGAACGGCACCGGGTCGAACTGCTGCCCACCTCGCCGACGTTCCTCAACCTGATTCTGATGTCGGAAGCATATCGGCGCTATGATCTCTCGTCGCTGAAACTGATCACCTATGGCACCGAAGTGATGCCCGAAACGACGCTCCAGCGCGTTCGTGAGGCGTTCCCCAACGTGCGGCTCCAGCAGACCTACGGTCTTTCCGAACTTGGCATTCTCCGCTCGAAGTCGCGTGACGACGGTTCGCTGTGGGTCAAAGTCGGCGGCGAAGGGTTCGAGACGAAGGTGGTGGACGGCGTGCTCTACGTGCGCGCGCAGTCGGCGATGCTCGGCTATCTCAACGCGCCAAGTCCGTTCGACGAGGAAGGGTGGATGAACACCCAGGATATGGTCGAAGTCGATGGCGAGTACATTCGCATTCTGGGTCGGCGCACCGAAATCATCAACGTCGGCGGGCAGAAAGTCTATCCGGCGGAGGTCGAGAGCGTGCTCATGCAAATGCCGAATGTGCGCGATGCAACGGTGTATGGCGAGAAGAATCCGATTACCGGGCAGATCGTTGCCGCGCGCTTGAACCTGATCGAACCGGAAGACCTCGACTCGCTCAAGAAACGGGTGCGCTCCTGGTGCCGCGAACGCCTGGCGCCATTCAAAGCGCCGGTCAAAATCACGATTGCCGACGGCGAACAGTTCAGTGCGCGCTTCAAGAAGATGCGGCGCGCCTGATACAAGGCGCGCCTTCGCTCGCTTGCCCAATCTGCAAAGAAATATATGCGACCGATTCGTCTTGCTCTCGATCCATCGCTCGATGAACGCTACGCGCCAGAAATAGCGTGGACCTGGCGCTACCTGTTGACCGGCGCGGGCTATGCCTGGCACGTTTGCGGGGTCGATGAACCATGCGACATCGCCTATGTCGCCGACCCGCAGCGCGCTCCGTATGCCCGGCTGATCATCCAGGCGACGCCGCGCCTCTGGGAGCGCCGATCCGCGCCGCGTCTCGCGGGCGTCGCTGTCGTCGACGGCTTCGCCTATCCGCTGTACA
>DAOTWI010000562.1:0-2012 GCA_034436075.1 Roseiflexus sp. | reverse complement strand
TTGGCATCTGGACGGCGCACGAGGCGCGCATCGGTCAGTGGGCGATCAACCTGTTCGGCGCGCTGCGCCTGGTCCCCAGCCTCGCCGTCCTGTTTCTGGTGCAGCCCTACCTCGGCATCGGCACAACACCGGCGCTGGTCGCGCTGACGCTCCTGGCAGTGCCGCCGGTGCTCATCGCCACGTATGCGGGAGTGCGATCGGTCGATCGTGGCGTGAGCGAAGCAGCGCGCGGCATGGGGATGACCGCCGGGCAGATCCTCTGGCGCGTGGAACTCCCGCTGGCGTTGCCGTCGATCATTGGCGGCGTGCGCACCGCAGCAGTCGAAGTCGTTTCAAGCGCCACCCTGGCCGCTTTTATCGGCGGCGGCGGGCTTGGCATCTTTATCACCCGCGGCTACGCGCTGTTCGATACCCGGATCATGCTGGTTGGCGCCATCCCGGTGGCGCTGCTGGCGCTCATGGCAGAGTTGTCGCTGGGATGGATGCAGCGTCGTCTGGCATCCGGGCTGGACGCCGCAACGTAACGTCGTGTAAAAAGTAAGGAGGTTTATGGTGCGATCTATCCGTTTTCTGGTCGCGTTCACCACGCTGGTCGGTCTGCTCCTCACCGCCTGCGGCGCACCCGCCCAAACTACACAACCAACCGCTGCGCCACAACCTGCTCCCACAGATGCCACACCAATCCGCATCGGCTCGAAGAACTTCACCGAAGCCATTCTGGTCGCCGAAATGTACGCGCTGGCGCTGGAGAACGCGGGGATTCGCGTCGAGCGCAAGTTCAACCTCGGCGCGACGCCGGTGGCGCACACGGCGTTGGTCAATGGCGAAATCGACCTGTATCCGGAGTACACTTCAACCGGACTGCTCGAAGTGCTCAAGCAGGCGCCGATTGCCGACGCCAGAGGCATCCTGGAGGCGGTGCGCAAGGGATACGAAGAGCAATTCAAGGCGACCTGGCTCGAACCGTCGCCGTTCAACAACACGAATGCGCTGGCGATGACCCGGCAACGCGCCGAAGAACTGGGCATCAGAACGTACTCCGATCTGGTAGCGCGCTCTGGTGAACTGAAACTCGGCGGTCCGCCCGAGTTCCCCGAGCGCGAGGATACCAAAGGGTTGATGGCGGCATACGGGTTCGATCCGAAGTTTATCGAAGAGAACTTCGTGCAACTCGACACCGGCGCGCTGCGCTACGAGGCGCTCACCCGAGGCGACATCGATGTGGTCGTTGCGTTCGGCACCGACGGGCAGATCAACGGGCTGGGGCTGGCGCTGCTGGAAGACGACAAGAACTACTACCCGGTCTACCAGATTGCGCCGGTCATTCGTCAGGATGTCCTTGCAGCCAACCCGGCGATTGCCGAGACGCTCAACCGGCTGGCGCCGCTTCTGACGAACGATGTGATGTCCGGGTTGAACTGGCAGGTCGACGGACCGGAGAAGAAGGAGATCGCCGACGTGGCGCGCGCCTTCCTGCAACAACAGGGGTTCATTAAGTAGACCCATGGCGCTGATCATTGCGGATCGACTGACCAAGACGTTTCCTGGCGAGACCCGTCCGGCAGTCGATCAGGTTTCATTCGAAGTCAAACAGGGTGAGTTCGTCGTCTTGCTGGGACCGTCCGGTTGCGGCAAGACGACGCTGCTCAAGATGGTCAACCGGCTCTACGAGCCGACTGAGGGCCGGCTGTTGATCGACGGCATCGATGCGCGTTCGATGCCTGCGACGGAATTGCGCCGCCGCATCGGGTATGTCATCCAGCAGACTGGACTGTTTCCCCATCTCACCATCGAACAGAACATTGCCGTCGTGCCGCAATTGCTGAAGTGGGATCGCAGACGGATCGAGGCGCGGATCGATGAACTGCTCGATCTGGTGGAACTGCCGCGCTCGTACCGCAAACGGCACCCGCGCCAGCTTTCCGGCGGCGAGCAGCAGCGCGTCGGTCTGGCGCGCGCGCTGGCTGCCGACCCGACCCTCATGCTGATGGACGAGCCGTTCGGCGCGCTCG
>DAOTWI010000561.1:0-1614 GCA_034436075.1 Roseiflexus sp. | reverse complement strand
CTGGACGATGCTTGGCGCTGGCGTCGCAGCCCTGGCGATTGCCGGGATCGCGCTCTGGTGGTTCACTCGCCCTCCCGACCCGATGGCCGACCCGCGACCGGTGCAGACGGTGCAGAACTTCGTTGCCGCCACCGAAGCGCGCGATGTGTCGCGGATGCTCTCCTATGTTGAACCGACCGATCTCAAGCGACAGATCAGCCCGGAACTGCGCTCGTACATGGAATATATTACTGACCTGCGATTCGATGACGAGACCTACACGCTGCTTGACAACAATGGCTCAATTGCGCGAGTCCGATTGACCGGCATGGTGCGTTACACGGTCGATTATGGTTCGGTCTACTCGGGCGAACGTTCATTCGATACGATCTTTGAACTGGTGCTGCTCGAAGGTACATGGTACCTGCGCAGCCTGCAATTGCCGGAACTGGAACAGCAGTAGAAGATGATGTCGCTGCGCATCCTGCTCGCTCTGGCGATAACCCTGTTTGCAACCTCCGCGTCGCCGACGGACCCGCGTTTCGACGAACAGTGGGCATTGTACAAAGTTGGCGCAACGTGCGCCTGGGAACGCACCACCGGCAGCGCGGACGTCGTTGTCGCCGTGGTGGATAGCGGCGTTGACCCGACCCATCCCGATCTGGCGGCGCGCCTGCGCACCGATGGGTACGATTTTGTCGATAACGATGATGATCCGCGCGACGAAAACGGTCATGGCACCCACGTCGCTGGCATCATCGCTGCAATTCTCAATAACAACGAAGGCATCGCCGGGCTGGCGCCCGGTGTGACGATCCTGCCGGTGCGGGTGATGAATGCGCGCGGCAGGGGATCGGATCGTGCGATTGCCCGCGGCATTCGCTTCGCTGCTGATCGCGGGGCGAAGGTCATCAACCTCAGCCTCGGCGCTACCCTGACCCTCAACGCTGATGAGCCATCGGCGCTGGTGAACGACGCGATTATCTATGCGCAGCAGCAGGGGGCGCTGGTCGTCGTCGCCGCCGGTAATGACGCTGTGCCGCTGCCAAACGCCATTGCGGTAGACAATCCCGATGTGCTGGTGGTGGCAGCCACCGATCAGCGCGACCGCAAGGCGCCCTTCTCGAACACCGGTCCGTGGGTCGCCGTGAGCGCGCCGGGGGTCAATATTCTCTCTACAATGCCGACCTACGAGGTGTTTCTGACGAGCGATGAGTTGCCGCGCGATGAGCGGTTCCGCCGCAACTACGACTATATGAGCGGCACCTCGCAGGCGACGCCGTATGTGGCGGCGCTGGCGGCGCTGCTCTTTTCAGCGAATCCCGATTGGAACGCGGCACAGGTTGCCGAGACTATTCGCACCAATGTGACGGATATTCGCAATCTGAATCCCCGCTTTGAGATGGGAACGGGGCGGATCGACGCTTGCAAGTCATTCGGCGGTCCTCCCGCCGAGCAGGCGCCGCAACCGATGCCCCAACCGGACGGACCGATACGAGGCGCCGAGACGGCGCTTGGTCTGCTGGCGCTCTGCGTCTGCGGCGTTGTGTTGGCGCTGCTCCTTACAACCGTCACCTTCGTTGTTGCAGGTCGCCGGCGAGCGCCGCGCCCTGCGCCAACCCCGGCGCCTGTACC
>DAOTWI010000560.1:0-4545 GCA_034436075.1 Roseiflexus sp. | reverse complement strand
GACCTGTCCACCGGCAGCGCCGCGAACGCCGACAGCGCCACGCCGAGATCACGCCCATCGCCGGGCGGACGGTAGGCGGCAGTGCGCAGCAGCAGCGGCGTATCCCCCGCCGGGTCAGTCGGAGTGAGCAGATAGTAGCGTCGCCATCCGGGCGCAACCGCAAAGGCGCCAACTGGACGACCGCGCATACTGACGGACAAAACCGGCGGATCAGCGGTATCACGCGGCGCTGCCAGACGCATCATCACCCGCGCCGGTCGTCCATCGAAGCCAAAGAGGAACAGCGCCGCATCCGGGCGCGTCCAGCGGAAGACATCAGTCGGGTTGCGCTCAACAGCGTAGAAACCGACGAGTGCACGACGCGCATCCGGGTCTTCGACCGGCAGACGCTGATCCAGCCATGCCAGGCGCGTACCGAGGATCAGCGGCAAGATCGCCAGCAACAGGAGAAGAACGCCATCGGGCGCAACAGGAGCGGCGATGCGAACAGATTGAAGTCCGGGCGGGCGCACGTTTCAGATTCCACACCAGCAGATGCCGCAGCGACGCGACATCATACCCGAGGGTGGAAGGCGTTGCAAGTCATGATTGACATTATAGAACAAGTGTGCTATACTCGGTGCAGTGACAAGCCATTCTTCAGAGGGGGAAGAGCATGTACCAGAAAGAAATCGTCTACGACCGCGACACGCACGACTACGCCATGTACCTGGATGGAGAGCTGGTCGGTTTTGCGCGCACATACCACGAGGCGGAAGTCACCCTGGACCAGTTGATCTTCGAACTGATCAGCGGCGAATACTTCCGCGAAGCGGCATAGGAACGCCTGGCGACGCATCTCCTCAGCCTGTGACGCAAGGCGTTTGAGCGCATAATCCGGCATCGCCTGGTCGAGCCTGCGCAGGCGAGATTCGCAACCGTAGTCCACGGCTTATTGGTCAGTAAACGACGTTTTCCGACTTTTTCAGCTCTGAGCGCGGTGAAGGTTATCGTGCATCAGGACGGGGCGGATTCTTCGCCACACGCAACCGATGAATCACCGGAAGGGCGCCGGCGCGATGGGTCAGGAAACGACGCCTCCCTACTCCCCCGCAAGCGAAGGGGGGTGGGGGGTCTCACAGGTGTAGATTTTTCTGGCAAACCCTTACGTTGCATCACCTGTTTGTGGGCATCAGAATGCCACAACACCCCCTCTCCAGCAGAGCTGGAGAGGGGGCGGGGGGGGAGGAAGAAAAAGGTATCGGGACGCGGCAAACGCCCCTTGCCCTCCAAAAACTCTACACTTGCAAGGGGTGGGGGGCGCCTGGCATGCCTGGACCCTCACCGGAAAACGTACTGTACAGACTACGTATGATTTTTGAGAACATAATCCGCTATCGCCAGGTTTAGCCCGCGCAGGCGGGCTTCGCTTCCCGGAGCCCGCGACTTCAGTCGCCGGGCGGGAAGGCGGATAGCGGAATCATTATTCAAACTCCATCAGCCCGCAGCGAGACGGCGGTTTCCGATACATCGCGCCTGCACCGGCATCAGCGCCGTTGGTTGACATCCCTCCCCCCGCCTGCTATCATTCCAGCGTCTGTAAAAAACCTTTTACCGATACCTGGCATGCCCGATGACCCCTCCCTGGAAACAGCGGCTCGACGCGCTGCGGATCGCTGATCTCAGCGCCATTTTCCGCACGCCGAAGCCAATTATCGGCATGGTGCATCTCTGGCCCCTGCCAGGTGCGCCAGGGTATACGGGCTACGGGATGCAGGCGATCATCGACCAGGCGCTCGCCGATGCCCACGCGCTCGCCGAAGGCGGCGTCGATGGGGTGATCGTCGAGAATATGTGGGACATCCCGTTCCGCGCCGGTCCGCAGGTGCAACCGGAGAGCATTGCCGCTCACGCCGTCGCAGCGCACGCCGTCCGCCAGGCGATTGACCTGCCGCTCGGCATCAATCTGGTGCACAACGGCGGGGTTGCGTTGCTGGGGATTGCGCTGGCGGCTGGCGCCAGTTTCATTCGCGTCTGCATGTTCACCGGCGCCGGGGTGTGGGACGCGGGCGCCTGGGATGAGGGGTGCGCCGCCGATCTGATGCGCCGGCGCAAGGAATTGCACGCCGAACAGATCAACATCTTTGCCGATGTCGATAAAAAACATTCGGTGCGCTTCCCTGGCATCGACCTGGCGACCCATATCGAATGGACGCGCTTCTTTGGCGCGGATGCGCTGATCGTCTCCGGGCGCATGACCGGCGATGCGCCCGACCTGGAGAAGGTCCGGCAGGCGAAGGCGTTGTGCGGCGACCGGCCGCTCCTGATCGGCAGCGGCGCCGATGAACGGAACATTGCCGCCTTTATGGAGGTGGCGGATGGCGTGATCGTCGGGTCGAGCATCAAGCAGGATGGGCGGATCGAAAACCCGGTGGATGCCGAACGGGTGCGGCGCTTCGTTGCTGCGGCGCGCTCACATATGTAAATCCAACCCGTTTCTTTACGAAAAAACCACAGAGACACAGAGGACACAGAGGAGCGGAATGAGTCTGCACGGCAAAGCGGCGCTGGTCACCGGCGGAGCGCGGCGATTGGGGCGGGCAATCGCGCTGGCGCTCGGTCGCGCCGGCATGAGGGTTGCCATTCATTACCATGCATCGGCATCGGCGGCTGAGGAGGTTCTGGCGGAATTGCGCGCATCCGGCGCCGACTGCATCGCCATCCCTGGCGACCTGAGCCGCACCGCCGATTGCGAGCGCGTCGTGGATGAGACGCGCTCGCAGTGGGGCGGGCTCGACCTGCTGGTCAACAATGCCGGCATCTGGGGACCGACGCCGGTCGGGAGCGTGACCGAAGAGCGCTGGGACGAGTTGCTGAACACCAACCTGCGCAGCATGTTCTTCGTCGCGCAGCGCGCCGCCGATGCCCTGCGCGCCTCACGCGGCTCAATCGTCAACATCGCCGATGTCGGCGTCGAGCGACCCTGGCGCAACCATACGCCCTACCTCGTCAGCAAAGGCGGGGTAGTGGCGCTGACCAGGGCGCTGGCGAAAGACATGGCGCCCGAAGTGCGGGTCAACGCGGTTGCGCCGGGTCCGGTGCTCCTCCCCGACGACTGGAGCGCCGAACAGACTGCACAGGTGGAACGGACGACGTTGCTGCGGCGCATTGGCAGCCCCGACGACGTTGCTGGCGCCGTGCTTTACCTGGCGCTGGCTGCGTATGTGACGGGCGTTACGTTACCGGTAGACGGGGGTCATCTCCTGCACTGATCGCTTCGTTGACGAACTCGCCGCTGCGCCCGCCGCTCTTGCGCACCAGGCGGATGGCGCCAATCTGCATCTCGCGGTCGATGGCTTTGCACATGTCGTAGATCGTCAACGCCGCAACGCTCACGGCAGTGAGCGCCTCCATCTCGACGCCGGTTTTGCCGATGGTGCGCACGGTCGCTTCGATCTGCACAGTTGAGGTTGCCGTATCGAGGCGCACATCCACCGCCACGTGCGTCAGCAGCAGCGGATGGCAGAGCGGGATCAGGTCAGGAGCGCGTTTGGCGGCCATAATGCCAGCAATCCGGGCTGCGGCGAGCGCGTCGCCTTTGGGCATATCTCCCGCCGCCAGGCGCTGCAACGTTTCGGGGCGCATACGCACCTCGCCGCGCGCCACAGCCTCGCGCCGCGTCTCGTCCTTTGCGCCGACATCGACCATGCGCGCGTTGCCGGATTCGTCGAGGTGGGTCAGATCGCTCATCGTTCAGAGGCGTAGAAATGGAAAAGCCGCTCAAACGAGCGGCTTTCTGGAGCGGGAGACGGGATTCGAACCCGCGACCTATACCTTGGCAAGGTATCGCTCTACCGACTGAGCCACTCCCGCATCAACGGTAGTGATTATAGCATATAGACTGGGAAATTGCAAATCCTTGAGAACCATCAGCAGTGGATATCTGACTCCTGATCAGACGCCTGTTGATCATCCGGCACAGGCGCCCGATGATCCAGCCGCTCCATCACCATCTGATACATGGTCGCCAGTGGAACGCCGCGCTCGCGCGCAATTCGGGCGCAGTCGTCGTACTCCGGCGCTGCGCTGATCGGTTCGCCGCGCCACTGCTTCCGTTTGACCCGCACCGTGCCCAGCGGCGTGGCAACCTTGATCATGTCTCGGTCGCATACGTGGCGCTCGACGGCGCGCCGCCGCACCCCCAGCGTCGTCGTTTCGCGCATGATCAGGTCAACCGCTGTTTCTTCCAGGTCAGCGGGCACGAGCGCAGCGAGCAGCACACCGGCGCGTCCTTTCTTCATCAGGATCGGGGTGCACCAGACATCGAGGGCGCCAGCGGTTCGCAACTGTTCGGCTGCATAGGCAATTTGCTCGGCTGGCTGATCGTCGATGTTCGTCTCCAGCAGCACCAGCCCTTGCTGTTGGGAATCGTCCGGCGCCGCCAACGCCTGATGGTTGTGCGGCGCGAACCGTGGGGCTGGCGTTTCGTCGCGATCGCCCAACCAGACGCGCAGGGCATTCGGGCGTTCCGTCTGGCGTGCGCCGAAGCCATAGCCCACGGCGCGC
>DAOTWI010000559.1:0-2597 GCA_034436075.1 Roseiflexus sp. | reverse complement strand
CTCCAGCCGCTGCGCCTGCTCATCGCGTTGGGTGCGGCGCTGCTGAATCTGCACCCTGCGGTCGTCGCGGATGGCGCGCACCGTTTCGAGTTCCTGCACCCTGGCAGTCGCGGTCTCAAGCGCCAGCCGCGCTGCTTCGACCTGCTCCATCACCGCAGCGACTCGCTGCTCGGCAGCGTGCACCTCGTCCACCAGCATGTCGCACCGTTCCGCCTGGCGGCGCAGTTCGCCGATCTGCCCATCGAGACCGCGGATCTGCCCGTCGATGGCGCGCGCACGCTCCTTCGCCCGGCTCTCGAGGTCCTCATACACGCTCAGCCCAAGAATATCCGCCAGCACCTGTTTGCGTTTTGCCGGTTCTTTGCGGGTGAACTCATCGGCGTGTCCCTGGCGGAGATACGCCGAGTTGGCGAAGATTTCATAATCCATGCGCAGCGTCTGGATGATCAACTGCTGCGTTTCGCGCACGCCGCCGGGGGTGAGCGAGCGCCAGCCGTTCTCATCGCGCACCTGAAAATCGAGCTGGCTCTGACTGCTGCGCCTGCCGCGGATGCGGCGGCGGATCACGCGGTAGTCCTGCCCATCGAGGGTGAACTCCAGATCGACCATCATTTCGGTGGCGCCGAGCGCCACCAGGTCATCGTCGCTCTTCAGGCGCGACGCACCCCACAGCGCCCAGGTAATCGCGTCGAGCAGCGCCGATTTGCCGGCGCCATTATCGCCCGCCAGACACGCAATCGAGATGCCGTCGAGCACGAGCGGCGGCAACCCTTCGCGGTAGCACATGAAGTTCTGGAGCGTCAGCGTTCGAGGGATCATAGCCAGCACCCTGCTATCGAACAGATGCGCGCAGTAGTGTAGCCGAGGACGGCGGTTTGCGCAAGAGCGCCGCGTTAAGTGATGTTGCGCTGAAGAGTCCATCCAGATATGATGATGGAGTTTGAGAAAATAATCTGGTATTGCCTCGTCCAGCCCGCGCAGGCGGGCTTTGCAACTGGAGCCCGCGGCTTCAGCCGCCGGGCGGGTAGGCGGATAGCGGAATAATTATTCAAACTCCATTATTACATCTGTCGTTCGATAAGGAGAGCGTAAGAATGTACGCCACAACAATCTCGACCAGGTATCAGGTTGTTATTCCGCTCGAAGTGCGGAAACAGTTTGGATTGAAGCCAGGGCAGAAAGTCGTGTTCATTCCGTACAAGCGAAGCATTCGCATGGTGATTGTGCCTCCTATCGAGGAAGCGCAGGATTTCCTCGAAGGTCTTGACACCGACGTTCAGCGAGAAGAGGAGGATGAACTCCGTTAAGTCGAGAAGAAATGACGCGCCTCGCCAGAGAGCGTTTCCATTGATGCTGATCTCTGCCGTGAGCGCAGCACTTATCGGGACACGGATACGGACGGATCGCAACGGATATGGACGGATTGGGCTATGGCGCTAACCGCTGAATATCCTGCGCGATCGCGATCACTTCCTCACGATCAGGCGATTTAATCAGATACGCATACGCACCCATCGCCCGGTGGAAAAGCGGGTGCATCGGCTGGTGGTGGATAATGCGATCACCAAAGCGCCTCAGCACGTCCTCGTGGGTCAGGGCGTAGGGGCGAAACGGTTTGCGTCCGGCGTAGCAGACGTGGTACGGTCGCGCCAGCGGGGCGCTGAAGCGATTATTGATCAGCACATTCGCCCACTCGGAGTACAGGTCGATATTGCTGGCGTAGTTGAACATATCAACGCTCAGACCGCCAGGCGGTCGCATGTTGACTTCGAGCGCCACCAACCGCCCTTCGGGAGTGCGGAAGAACTCGAAGTGAAAGAAGCGTTCGCGCACATTGAACATCGAGAGAATACGCCGCCCCGCCTGCTCGAGATCGGGCGGAATGTCGCGCTCGGTCAGGTAGTAGATGTCGTCGTCGTTGGTGACGATCTCCATCACACCATCGCTGTACTGCATCGAAGTAAAGAAAACCGGTTCGCCATTCCGGTCCGCCAGTCCATCGAACGTCTGAATCACGCCGTGGACATACTCCTCGATCAGGAACCCCTCTGGCTGGCGCGCCAGGAATGCGTTGAGTTCGGCTTCATTCATGATTTTGTACGTATGATTGGCGCCAACGCCAATGTCGGGCTTGGCAACGACCGGGTAACCAACCTCAGCGGCGAAGGCGCGCGCCTGTGCCGCTGAATGCGCCGGAATCCCGCGCACCACGTCTACCTGTGCACGAGTGAAGAAGCGCTTCATCTCCGATTTGCGCTTGATGCTGGGCAGATCGGCGATTTTCGGTCCTTCGATATTGAAATCGGTGCGCAAGCGCGCTTCGGTTTCAATCCAGTACTCGTTCAATGAGTCGATCCGCTGGATTTTGCCGTAGCGATGGGTAAAATAGCCGAGCGCGCGCAGCGCCTCATCGTAGTTGTGCAGATCCGATATGCGGTAGTACTCGTTCAGCGCCGCGCGCAGGTCTGGATGGAGCCGCTCATATGGTTCGTCGGCAATGCCAAGAACATTCGCGCCCAGCCGTCGCAGGTGCACGCAGAACAGATGCCAGTTTGGCGGGAAATGCGGCGAGAGAAAAACGACGTTCATGGTCATGG
>DAOTWI010000558.1:0-5732 GCA_034436075.1 Roseiflexus sp. | reverse complement strand
GCCTCCGCCACCTCCGCTCTCTGACACCCTCGAACGCGCTCTGGCGCTCGGCGGGCTGCCGTTGCTGCTGGCGCGCCTCTTCTGGTACAATCTGCGCGAGGTGCGTTTCTGGTGGCCCGTGGTGCTGCCGCTGCTGGTGTGGACGGCGTGGCGCACCTGCCATCGTGAACGCGCCAAAAGCCGGCGCAACGACGGAACTGCGCAGACTCGCGCTTGACAAGCCCTCTCCTCAATGTAAGAATACTGTGATATACGGCGCAGTCGCGTCAAACGCGCGTCTGCGCTCCTGGCGTGATCCGGCGCTTCCTGCCCCGATTATTTGGCGCATTGCGCAGCGACAATCGTTATGAGCGCTTCCGTGCAGTCAGACATTCAGATCGGATTGAAAACAAATATTCAGGCGATCGCGCATCACCTTTGCCTGGCGATGGATGCCAAGGCATGCTATCTGACGATGCGCGAACGTCCGACGGCGGCGCCCCAATTCATCAGCGCCGCCGGTGCAACGAGCAATTTGCCCGACTGGCATGCGATCGACGGCGCTCACATAGTGCGTCGACTGGGTCATCAACGTGCATTGATCATCAACGAACAGTCGCTGCACGCACTGGCGCTGGCGCTCCCTGCGAGCGGTCGCGACATTGGCGTGGCCATCCTCCTTTTTGATGCTGAACCGCCGCCGGTATCAGACGCTGTCGTTGCCCAGGCGCAACTGGCTGGTCTGGCGTTGGAGTCGGTCTGGCAACTGGCTGCGCTCCACGATCACGCGGAGCAGATTGCTGAACGCACCCGTCTGCGTGAGATTCAGTTGAGCCGCAACCTCATTCGTGGCGTGATCGACAGTGTGCCGATGGGACTGGTGCTGATCGATCCGGCGGGGTATGTCCTGGCGGCTAACCGCGCGCTTGCCGGACGCTTCGGTCTCGAACCGGCAATGCTGGTGGGACGATTCTATGGCGATGTTCTGGGGGAGTGGGGCGAGTCGGCGGCGGCGCGCACCTTTACCACCCGCCAGCCGCAACGGTTGCGGCGCACCCTCCAGCGTTTCGGCGGGAGCGATGCGCTGCTTGAAATCGCCAGTATTCCGCTGTTCGATGCATCCGGCGCTGCGCATCAGGCGGTTGAGGTGTGGGAAGACATTACCGAGCGGGTTGCGCTGCAAACGCAGTTGGTGCGCGCCGAAAAACTCGCTGCAATCGGGCACCTGGCAGCCAGCATCGCGCACGAGGTGGGGAATCCGCTCCAGGCGATCCAGGGATTTCTGGCGTTGTTCCTGGAGCAGTGCCCGCCGGAAACCCCCAATCAACACTTCCTGCAACTCGCGGAAGAAGAGATCGAACGGATCGTGCGCGTGCTCGAACGATTGCGCGATCTCTATCGCCCGCGCGCTGATGTTTTCACAAATGTAGACATTAATGAAGCGATCGAGGGGGTTTTGTTGCTGACCGGCAAACAACTTGAACGTTCGCACATTCGCGTTCTGCGCGAACTGGACCCGAACCTCCCTGCTGTCCAGGGAGTCGCCGATCAGTTGAAACAGGTGCTGCTCAATCTGGTGCTGAATGCGGCTGAGGCGATGCCGCACGGCGGTACGCTGCACGTGCAAACATATCGCCATCATCTCATCGAAGGGCACGATACGGTTGCGATTGCCATCACCGATACCGGCATCGGCATTCCGCCCGACCAATTGACGCGAATCTTCGATGGGTTGCACACGACCAAAGAGCGGGGCATGGGATTGGGATTGTACACCAGCAAGGCGATTGTCGAACGCCACCTGGGACGCATCAGCGCACAAAGCATTCCGGGCGAAGGCACAACGTTCGAGATCGTGTTGCCGGTCAGGCACGAGGAGATCCATCATGAGACAACCGGCGAAAATCCTGGTCGTTGATGATGAACGTGCAGTGCGGATCATGCTCGAAACGGCGCTGCGCGCGCATGGATATCGCGTCGAAACGGCAGCCAGCGGCGTCGATGCTCGCATGCGCATCGAAAGTGAGGAGTTCGATCTTCTGCTGCTCGATCTGCAACTGGGCGATGTCGATGGCATCGATATTCTGCGTGAGGTCAAGGAACGGTCGCCGGCAACCGAGGTGATGCTTCTCACGGCCCATGGTTCGATCAATAGCGCCATTGCTGCGCTGCGTTACGGAGCGTTCGATTATCTGCTCAAGCCGGCTCAGGTGACAGAGATCCGCGAGCGGGTCGAACGCGCCTTGAACAATCGCCGGATCAATCTTCAGCGCACGGAATTGTTGCAGCGCATTAGCGAAAGCGCGCGCGCCCTGGGCATGATCGAGAGCGGCGGCAACACCGCTCCATCTCCATCTGCGTCAGGCGATCATCTGACCGTCGGACCGCTGGTACTCGATCTGCGCCGCCATGCCGCCTATCTCGGCGAACATGCGCTGACGCTGACGCGCACCGAGTTTGCGTTGCTGACGGCGCTGGCGCAGAACCCCGATACCGCGCTCAGTTATACGACCCTCTCTGAAGCAGTGTATGGCCGGGCGCAACCTGAAGACGAGGCGCGCTCGCTGCTCCGCCCGCATATTGCGCGGCTGCGCCAGAAACTCGATGCAACCAAAACGCCAGGCATTGCGCTGATCAGCATCCGTAGCATGGGGTACATGCTGCAAACCGATAGTGCGCCTGTACCCTGATCGGCGTTTTGCACAGGGAAAGAGCGGGCAGTGACGACGCGCGGCGCACAAGGAGGTGACTATGATTGCCGATCCCCGGTTGCCAGGTTTTGTGTCCGTTCGCGAAGTCGGTCCGCGTGATGGTTTGCAGAATGAAGAGGTCGTCCTTAGCGCCGCTCAGAAAGTGCAGTTGATCGACCGCCTCGCCGATGCCGGTTTGACCCTCATCGAAGTCGGCGCTTTTGTTCGTTCTGAGCATGTGCCGCAAATGGCGAATACGGCAGAGGTTTTCGCCGCCCTTCCCCGCCGTCCTGGCGTGATCTACAGTGCGATTGTTCCGAATGTCATCGGTGCGCGGCGCGCTATCGCTGCGCGCGCGGATGCGCTCCAGGTGTTCCTCAGCGCCAGCGAGAGCCACAACCGCAGCAATGTCAACATGTCGATTGAGCAGTCGCTGGCGCAGGCAGCCGACATCGCAGCCGTCGCTCGTGAGGCGGGAGCGCATTTCGATGCGGTTGTGTCGGTTGCCTTCGGTTGCCCGTTCGAGGGGGATGTGCCGCTTGAGCGGGTGATGGACCTGACGGCCCGGTTGTTCGATCTTGGTGCGGAACAGGTGACGTTTGGCGATACGACCGGCATGGGGCATCCAGGGTTGGTGCGCGCGCTGCTGCAGGCGTTCTATGCGCGTTTCCCGCAGGCGCGTCCGCGTCTGCACCTCCATAGTGCGCGCGGCGCCGGTTTGGCGAATGTGCTGATGGCGCTCCAACTCGGCGTTGATTGTTTCGATGCAAGCGTCGGCGGGATCGGCGGGTGTCCCTTCGCGCCCGGCGCTCCCGGCAATATCTGCACCGAAGACCTGGTGCATATGCTGCACGAAATGGGTATATCGACCGGCATTTATCTTCCGAAACTCCTTGATGTTGCACGTATGCTCGAAGGCATGCTGGGGCGCAGCGTGCCCGGTCAGACGATCAAGGCTGGCATCTGCAAACATTTGCCTCCTGACGGCGGTCCTCGCCAGTGAACGGATGCAGTTTGTGGATAGGCGCTGCACCCGCACGCTTCAGGCGCGCATCGCTGCCGCCTTATCACTGCTGCCGCAGGCGCTGCGGAGCCACAAAATGCGCCACCGCGCAAGTCCTTTATAACACGAGTTACGCGGTCGCCGCATGGGCGAGCCGCATGACGGCTCTTTTTGCCTTCGGCAGAGCGGTAACCGTCTTCTTTTGTGGTATGGTGCGGCAGCTTAGCCGCCGCACCGCACCGCCTTAATCGGGAGCGCCATGCTGCCGCAGGCGCTGGCGAAGCCAGAAAATGCGCCACTGCGTACGTCCTGTAAAATTGAGATCAAACAGTAAGGATCTACGAGCCGCATGAGCGGTTAACATGCGTGTGAGATTATTTGCGCGAGGAGGACAGCGCATTGTTCCGCACGAATGCAACGTTTCGCGCGCGCAGAGGCGTTGGTCTGACGACCTTGCTGACAGCAATCATCATGGTTCTGGTGACAACCGCCGGTCTGCCAGCATCGTCAGGATACGCTGAACAAGACGGTATCAGCGCAGGAACGACGGTCTACCTTCCGCTGGTGACCAAAGCAAGCTGTTCAGCCGAAACGCCGCGCATCAATGCTCCGAAGTTCACCGGCGCCATTCCTTTCGAGCGAACCGCAATCGCCTGGTTTGGCAAGGTGTCTCCAACGCAGAACTATACCGATATCCGGGTCGGGTACAATGCCAACGAGCTGTATGTGTACCTCGCTATCTTCGACCGTCACCTGTGGTATGACGACAATCCCACGCCACAAACGCTGACCCAGTGGGACGCCGTGACGTTGCTGCTGGATACCTCTGGCGGTACGGCTGTGTCGCCATCGTCGTGGAAGTTTGTTGCGCAGTTGTACGGCGACCGGAGTCCGCAGCGCCGCGCGGTCTATCGTGGGAGTGCGACTGGTTGGCAGCAGACCAGTGTGACTTTTGATGCGCTCCCTGGCTGGCGCGGCAATGCGCTGAACGACAACAGCAACAGTGATCGCGGGTGGGCAATGGGATTCACCATTCCCTTCAGCAGTCTGGGTCTGCCATCCGCTCCATCCGACAGAACCTCCTGGCGCATGGCGGTCATTGTGCATGACCGCGATACGCGCGCGGGTCCACCGATTGGCGATCAGGCGTGGCCCCCGCAGATGCCGCTGGAGTCGCCGGAATGCTGGGGCGTCCTGAACTTTGGTTTGCCTTCTCACCAGACCAGCGCAACGCCGACCGGCTCGCTGATCATTCGTCGTCCCACAGAGCGCAGCCCGCTCGTGCCGGATGCTGATGTTGGCAGTGCGATTACGAACCAGTGCCCGGGTGATGAACATCATATCTGGAACGAGTGGGGACATCGCAACTATGGGCGCGCCCCCGACTTCAACATTCAGAATCAGTCCGATGTGTCCGACTGGCCCTGTTTTGCGAAGTACTATGTGACCTTCCCGCTCAATGGAATCCCGCCGGGCAAGGTGATCGTTTCCGCAACGCTGACTCTGCATCAGTTCGGCGGTTCTGGCGGAATAGGCCTGGCAAAACCATCATGGGTCCAGGTGCTGGTCGCGGCTGATGAGTGGAACGAACAGACCATTACCTGGAATAATGCTCCAATCGCATATGAGAATATCGGTGGAAGTCTGGTGAGTCCCATCGCCGACTTCACCTGGCCCGGCGTGCCGCGCACCTGGGACGTGTCGTATGCCGTGGCGCGGGCGTATGCGCGCGGCGAACCGCTGCGCCTGATTCTCTACAGCGCCGACTCGGATTATCATAGCGGAAAGTATTTCGTCTCCTCCGACACGGGCGACTGGAATGTCGAAGGCCGTCCACGTCTTGATGTGCGGTGGGGTGAGGCAAGGTGACAGTCTGGGGCAGATCAACGACCGGCGTCATAGGGTCAGGTCTCAGACCTGACCCTGCACCCTCGTCTCGTTCATAATACGAAGATCAACCAAAAGTCAGACAATCAAGCCTGCGCCTGTAAAGGGGCTGGCGTTGGCTTCGACAGGCTCAGCCAACGCCGATCACGAGATTGTCCAATATCTGGTTGATC
>DAOTWI010000557.1:0-7374 GCA_034436075.1 Roseiflexus sp. | reverse complement strand
CGTCCATCGCGTGCGCCGTCGCTGACGACGTCTGGATCGGCGCCCGGCGCGCGAACCAGCCCCGAAGGGGCTTTCATGATTTCAGCGAGGGCTTCAGCCCGCAGCGAGACGGCGGTTCCTGACATATCATGCCTGTACCCTTCGCCGGGTATCTGCCGGATCGGCGCCCGGCGCTGGCGCACCTGGTCGATGTCCGCGCCTTTGCTCAGCCGCTTCTGCGCAGGATGGCGTTCCCGGCGTTCATCGAAGCATTCGTGTGTCGTTTGGTCGGGAGAGCGAGCGGCGCTGCGAACGCTTTCGCGCAGTGATGGGACCGCAGCCTCTGTATTTGGTGAAACGGCGGAGGGGATTGAGCCGAGAGCGTCGTCGATCCCCCCTGGGCGCCCACAGGGGGCGCCCCTACGTCGGTGAGATGGCGGAGTGCCTGCGCGGCGTGCTGGCGCTGCAGGGCGCCCATAGGGGGGCGCCCCTACGTCGGTGAGACGGCGGAGTGCCTGCGCGGCGTGCTGGCGCTGCAGGGCGCCTATAGGGGGGCGCCCCTACGTCGGTGAGACGGCGGGGACGCCCCTACGCTGGCGATGACGTGTTTGGGCGCGCATACGGGGAGCCCTTACATTGGCGATATCCGGCGGACGTGTACGATGCACGCGCCCTGACCTCACAAGTGGAGATTTTTGCGGCAAGCCCTCACGTCGCATTGCCCGTGGCAGGCATCAGGACACCCCAACTCCCCCTTCTCCCACAAGGGGAGAAGGGGTCCGGGGGGATGAGGGGAAACAGGCGCCAGGATGCGCAAAACGCCTTCTGCGCCTGAAAAACTGTACCCCTGAGAGGGCGCCCACCAGGGGCGCCCCTACGCTGGCGATTCCATCGGGCGCCCACCAGGGGCGCCCCTACGCTGGCGACTCCATCGGGCGCCCACCAGGGGCGCCCCTACGCTGGCGATTCTACGTTCAATGTTCAACGTGCAACGCTGCGAGACGTTGCGGTGCAACGCTGCGAGACGTTGCGGTGCAACGTCTCTACCTGCAACGTCCTGACCTTCAACCTGCAACCTTCAACCGCTAACCTCTCACACCCCCCGCGGCTGTGCGCTGTGACGTGCGGCGTGGCGATGGTTGATCAGTATGCCGATCACTCCGCCTGCTACCAGCAGCAGGCTGACGACCTGCGCCACCCGCAGCGACCCCTCGCACGCACCGCCGATCCCGCTCAGGCACAGGCTGTCGGTGCGGAACCCCTCGATCCAGAAGCGCCCCAGTCCGTACCAGACCGCGTAGAGCAACGCAATGTCGAGAGGGCGCAGCCAGTCGCGCAGCCGACGCTCCACCCAGAGCAGGACGCCAAACCCGATCAGGTTCCATACCGACTCGTATAGAAAGGTGGCGTGAAACAGTGTATCGGGCGGGAACTGCTGCATGTCGCGGTACGGACCGATACGGTGCTGTTCGTCGATCAGCACCCCGAAGCCCAGGCTGGTCGGACCGCCATACGCCTCCTGGTTCATAAAATTGCCCCAGCGCCCGATGGCCTGCGCCAGCAAAAACGGCGGCATGGCGATGTCGAGAAAGATGCGCAGCGGCAGGTGATGCCAGCGGGTGTAGAGCGCTGCGGCGATCACTGCCCCGATCAGCGCCCCGTGGATTGCCAGCCCGCCGGTCGCCGGGTTGATGATCTCCAGCCACGAGGCGCCAGCGAAGCGGGGCCATTCGAACAGCACATAATACGCGCGTGCGCCGATAATGCCGAAGACCATGCCAGCCAGCAGCAGGTTCCAGATATGTTCCGGGTCGTACCCGCGTCGCCGCGCGCGCTTCGCGGCAATCCATCCCGCCAGCATCGCACCACTGACGATAATGACGCCATACCAGCGCACGACGACAGGGATACCGAACAGAGAGGTGTTGATAAGAAATGGATCATCGGGCGGATAGAGTCCCATAGACGCGCTCCTCGATAGAATAGCGGATATTGTAGTCCGCCAGGGTGCGGGTGTCAATGAACAAAGCCGATGCGGGTGCAGCAGCAGCCAGCGATTGACATCACCTCTGACGGGACTCGCAACCGACCGTCCGCCTGCGCGGACGGGAACGGAGGCGTCCACGTGGGTGAGCATGCCGAATCGCGCAGGTGGACGCCCGGCGGACTGCCTGCCCGGCGCGACTTATGAAGATTAAAGAATTAAATCCGGTATAGCCCGCGCAGGCAGGCTTCGCACCCATAGCCCGCGTCCAGCCCGCGCAGGCGGGCTTCGCACCCGGAGCCCGCGACTTATTAATCTGTAAACGAAGTTTTCTTACTTTTTGCTGCTGTGAATGCGGCGAAGGTCTACCGCATCAGGAAGAGGCAAATTTTTTTCGCCTTGCCTGACCGATAAATCACCGGAAAACTTGCTTGACAGACTACTTATGGAGTTTGAGAAAATAATCCGGTATTGCCCGATATAGCCCGCGCAGGCGGGCTTCGCAACAGGAGCCCGCGGCTTCAGCCGCCGGGCGGGGAGGCGGATAGCGGAATAATGACTCAAACGCCTTCAGTCGCCGGGCGCAAGGTGCATGCCGGATTATTGTATGAATGTTCATCAGTCGCCAGCACAGGCGCAGCGCCGCAGGGACGCGCGTGCTTGCCGCCTGACAATGCATGCCTGGACCTGGCCGATGCGCCGCATCGGCTCTGGATCGCGGGCAGGAGCGGCGAGAGGTAAGAAGCGAGGAGCGGGACTCAGAAGGGCGGATTCTGGCAAGCCCTGTTGTTGAATTACCCATTTTTGGTCGTCAGAATGCTTAACCCCCCTCTCCAGCGTCGCCGGAGAGGGGGCAGGGGGTGAGGAAGAAAGGGGCAAGGCAGCGCCGTGCCCCTCCTATGCCTGCATTTCCGCTACGGGCAGGTACAACCGCGTGACATACTCCTTGACCATGCGGCGGGTGCTAAACACCGGCGCAATCGTGGCGATCGACTCTTTGCTGATTGCCAGCCACCGGTGCGGAATGCCATCAGGTCCGCGGTCGTAGTACGTTGGAATGACTTCCTGCTCCAGAATGCGATAGAGATGCTGTGAGTCGTGCCAGTCCTGCTCGTCCTGACTGCTGTATTCGCGCTCTTCGCCGATGGCCCAGCCATTCTTGCCGTTGTACGCCTCGGGCCACCAACCGTCGAGGATGCTGACGTTGACGACGCCGTTCAAGCCCGCTTTCTGACCGCTGGTGCCGCTCGCCTCGTGCGGACGGCGCGGCGTGTTGAGCCAGACATCCACTCCCTGCACCAGCGCGCGCGCCAGCGCCATGTCATATTCCTCGACGAACAGGATGCGCCCAAGGAATCCGGGTTGCTGAGACATCTGGTAGACCTGCTGGATGAACATCTTCCCCGGATCGTCGGCTGGATGCGCTTTGCCTGCGAAGATAATCTGCACCGGTCGGTCGCTGCGGTTGAGCAACGCCTTGAGGCGTTCCGGCTCGCGGAACAGCAGGGTTGCCCGCTTGTACGTGGCAAACCGGCGCGCAAAGCCAATCGTCAGGATTTCTTCGTTCAGCACAGGCCAGATCTGCGGCGGCGATCCCAACCGCAGGTGGCGCTGGCGCACACGTTCGCGCGCCAGCGCAACGAGATCGCGTTTCAGCGCCTGGCGCGCCTCCCACAACCGCTCGTCGGGAATGTCCCGCACCTTCGCCCAGAGCGCGACGTTATCGAGCTCCTCTTCCCAATCGGAACCAAGCGCCTCATCATACAGGCGGCGCATTGCGGGCGCCAGCCATGTGCTGCTGTGGACGCCGTTGGTAATCGAGGTGATCGGCACTTCGTCCTGCGATGCGCCCGGATAGAGCCAGTGCCACATGCCGCGCGCTACGTGACCGTGCAGTTTGCTCACGCCGTTGTGCGCGTGCGATCCCTTCAGCGCCAGCACCGTCATGGCGAAGGTTGACCCCCAATGCTGCTGTTGCAACGCAATGTTGAAGAATTGCTCGCGCGTCAGGCTGAGTTGGGACCAGAACGAGCCGAAGTATTTCTCCATCAGGTGGAGCGGGAAAGCGTCGTTGCCCGCCGGTACCGGCGTATGCGTGGTAAAGACCGACTGCGCGCGCACTTCCCGCCATGCTTCATCGAACGGCGCGCCCTGCGCAACTTTCTCGCGCACCAGTTCGAGCACCAGAAATGCGGAGTGCCCTTCGTTCATGTGCCAGACATTCGGGTGAATGCCAAGCTGGCGCAGCGCGCGCACCCCGCCGATGCCCAGCACAATTTCCTGAGCGATGCGCATTTCCTGGTCGCCGCCGTATAGACGCGCCGACAGTTCGCGGTCCTGCGGGCTGTTCGGATGAATGTCCGTGTCCATCAGGAACAACGACACTCGCCCGACCTGGATGCGGTAGACCTTGGCATAGATCGTGCGACCGGGCAGATCGACTTCGACCACCACCTCGCGCCCGTCGGTGGTCAGCGCCTGCGTGGCGGCAATGTCGGCGAAGTTCAACTTGGAATAGATCGCCTCCTGCCAGCCGCTCTGGTCCAGCCGCTGCCGGAAATACCCCTGCGGGTAAATGAACCCGACTGCAACGAACGGCAACCCCAGATCGCTCGCCTCTTTCACGTGATCGCCTGCCAGCACGCCGAGACCGCCCGAATAGATTGGCAACGACTCGTGGAGACCAAACTCCGCCGAGAAATAGGCAATTGTGACATCATTGCCGTTGCCATCGCCAAAGGTGCGGCGGTACCAGGTATCCTCAGCCGCCATGTACCGATCAAACGCCGCCATCACCTGGTCGTACTGAGCCAGATACGCCGGGTCGGCGGCGGCGGCTTCCAGTTTGCGCTGGCGCACATCGCGCAGGAAATCGACCGGGTTGTGGTAATCCTCCTCCCACAGATCAGCGTCGATGTGGCGATAAAGGTCCTGGGCTTCCGGATGCCAGCTCCACCACAGGTTGTACGCCAGATCGCGAAGACGGGCGATCCGCTCAGGAATCGGTGTAAAGAGGAGATCGGCGCTTCTGATACTCAAGGACGCCTCCTTGACTTCATCAGCCATCGTCGGTGACAGTCATCGTCATGGAGATGGATCAGGATACACGCGGAGAACAGCGCCACAGCGCGCTGCCCGTACTATACACGTTTCCCGGCGGAGATGCAAGTTAACCGCTCTTCTACGTTCCACCCGGACTCACTTCAACCCGCCTGCAAGGTCTCGACCCAGAACGCATCCATTTTTGCGCGCAACAGAGCATGGTCAGGTCGTTCGAGCTGCGGGTCGTCCGCCAGGATTCGCTGCGCCTCGCGGTATGCTGTCTGGAGCAGGCGCATGTCGGTCAACTGCGCCACTTTGAGGTCGGGCGTGCCGCTCTGCCGCGTGCCGAAGAACTCGCCGGGACCGCGCAGTTGCAGATCGATCTCCGCCAGGCGGAAGCCGTCGCTGATCGTCTCCATCGCTTCCATGCGCTGGCGCGTCACTTCGTTCTGCTCTTTGTCGCACACCAGAATGCAGTAACTCTGGTGCACGCCGCGCCCGACACGCCCGCGGAACTGGTGCAACTGCGCCAGACCGAACCGCTCCGCCCCTTCGATCAGGATCGTCGTCGCGTTGGGGACATCGATGCCGACCTCGATCACGGCAGTGGCGACCAGAATGTCGTATTCGTGGTTGCGGAAGGCGATCATGACGGCGTCTTTCTCGCGCGGCAACATTTTGCCGTGGATCAGCGCCACCCGCAGATCGGGAAAAACGTCGCGCGACAGGGTGGCGTGCATTTCTTCAGCGGATGGCAGATCGACCTTCTCGCTCTCTTCGACCAGCGGGCAGATGACGAATGCCTGCCGCCCTTTGGCGACTTCGCGCCGGATGTGGCGGTAGGCTTTGTCGCGCTCAACCGTCGTGATCCAGCGCGTCTTGATCTCCTGGCGCCCCGGCGGCAACTCGTCGAGCACCGATACGTCCAGGTCGCCGTAGATGGTCAGCGTCAGCGTGCGCGGAATGGGGGTCGCGGTCATCACCAGCATGTGGGGGTTGTACCCTTTATCCTTCAGGCGTTGCCGCTGCTCGACGCCGAAGCGGTGCTGTTCGTCGACAATCGCCAGCCCAAGCGCGGCATACTGCACACTCTCGGTGATCAGCGCGTGCGTGCCGACGACCAGGTCGATGTCGCCGTGCGCGATCCCTTCCAGCACACGGCGTCGCTCTTTTGCGCCCAGGCTGCCGGTGAGCAGCGCCACGCGCACCCCGCGCCCGTCGAGGTCATCATCGCCGCTCATGCCGAGAATGCGCTTGATCTCGTCCAGGCGCTCGCGCTGCTCCGGGTCGAGTCCGTCGTCCTCCGGCGCGTGACGCTGATCGCGTGGAACCGGCACGGCGCCGAGCAACGCGCGCAAGCCACGATAATGCTGCTCCGCCAGGATTTCGGTCGGCGCCATGAGCGCCGCCTGATAGCCAGCCGCAATCGCCTGAAGCGCCGCCGCCGCTGCAACGACCGTTTTGCCGCTGCCGACATCGCCCTGCAAGAGGCGCGCCATCGGCACAGGTCGCTCCATGTCGGCGAAGATTTCTTCGATGGCGCGCACCTGGGCGCCGGTCAGTTCGAACGGCAGCCGCCTGAGAAACGCTTCGTGCACGTCGTCGCAGCGGGTGATGGCGTATCCGTGTTGCGCCTGCCAGATCATCTTGCGCTGCAACACACCAAGTTGAATGAACAAAAACTCGTCGAAGCCAAGGCGGCGGCGCGCCTGTTCAAGTTTTTCGTGATTGTCAGGAAAATGAATCTGCGCAATCGCGTCCGACAGCGGCATCAACCCCGTTCGCTCGCGCACGGCGGGGGGCAGATGGTCTTCCAGCATTGGCGCACAACGATCAACCACCTGTTTGATCAGCGCGCGCGCACTGCGTTCGACCAACCCGCGGGTCAACGGGTGAACGGGCACCAGGCGCCCGACGTGGATCAGGTCGTCGTCGGTGAAGGGTTGCCATTCAGGCGACGCCATCTGGCGCAACCCGTCGTAGACGCCGATCTTCCCGCTCAACACGACTTTCGTGCCGACCAGAAAGCGCTGCGCCAGCCAGGGTTGCCGGAAAAAGACCACTTTGAGCGTGCCGGTTTCGTCGCCGACCAGCACATCGAGCCGCAAACCGCCGCTTTTCATCGGCAACGTGCGCGCATCGAGCACTTCGGCGATGATCGTCTCGACCGCGCCCGGTTGCAATTCGGCGATGGTGCGGCGCGAGGTGAAATCATCGTAGCGGTGGGGGAAGTGGTACAGGAGATCGCGCACGGTGCGAACGCCGAGCCGCCGGAACGACTGCACGATCTGGCGCGTAATGCCCGGCACATCGTCGAGCGGCGCCTGGTTGTAATCGAGCGTGAGGTAGCGGAGCTTGGTGAGGCCGAC